>JAPLJZ010000053.1 GCA_026388335.1 Deltaproteobacteria bacterium | reverse complement strand
GGAATTTTACCTTACCCCGAAAATCCATGACACCGTAACGACAGGAATTACGGAAAGGATGATCGCCAACGGTCGCATCATGGCCCTCATGCCCAGGGGGGACATGATTAGAGAGATCAGGGAACTTGCTTCCCGTTCCGAGGCCAGGGTCACCATCATTGACGCTGCAGGCAAGGTTCTGGCGGACTCCCAGTCGTCGGAACAACGGATGGATAGCCACCTCAACCGTTCCGAGATCCAGGAGGCGCGCATCAAGGGCCAGGGGATTGCCCGGCGTTACAGCCGTACCCTTCAGGCTGATATGCTCTATGTGGCAATTGCCATCGGGGATAAAGAAAATATCAAGGGCTATGTCCGCCTGGCCCTCTCCCTTGCAAATATATCCGATTCTATTAAACATCTTTATCGAACCATCTACCTGACCCTGTTTTTGATTTCCCTGCCTTCCCTACTGCTGGCCTTCTGGTTTGCCAGAAACATCACCGCACCCATCCGCCAGATGGCGGCGTTCACCCGGAAGCTCCGTGCCGGTCAGCGACCGGCGCCGATGCTGGTGGACTCAGGAGATGAACTGGCGCAATTAGCCAAGGATATCAACCATATTCTTGAGGAGCAGGATGAAAAGGTCCGCCGGGCGCAAGAAGAAAAAAGCAAGCTGGAGGCCGCTTTTGCCAGCATGGTGGAGGGGGCGCTTACCCTGGACCGGGACAACCGCATCGATCAGTTCAACCGAAGCCTCAGAAAAATGATCGGGAAGCGCTATGAAGACATCCTGGGCAAGACGCCGATGGAAGCCTTCCGTAGCGTCGCTTTGCAGGACGCCCTCCTCCGCTTTCGGGAATCAGGCCAACCGGTCTTGCAGGAGATTGTTCTGGGCGATGAAAACCCACGGATTCTCGATGTCAACATCACTGCCATTCAGGGCTTCCCCGGTGAGGAAACGAAAATTCTGATGATGTTCCACAATGTTACCCGCCTGAAGCAGCTTGAGCGCATGCGCATGGATTTTGTGGCCAATGTCACCCATGAGATCCGGACGCCCCTTACAGCCATCATTGGCTATATTGAAACCTTGCAGCAAGGCGCCGTTCATGATCGGGAAAAGGCGGAGAAATTCCTCCAAACCATCCATAACAACGCCCAGCGCCTCAATCGCCTGGTTGACGACCTGCTGACCCTCTCCAATATCGAATTAGGGGAAACAAAACTGCATCTCACCAACATTGCCGTCGCGGAGGTTGTTACAGAAGCCTTAAAGACCATCCAGCCTCACCTGACTGCAAAGAAGCTCCGGACGGAAACGGATATAGCCGCGGATACCCCCGCCATCAGGGCCGACCAGGACAAAATGATGCAAATACTCTTGAATATCCTCGACAACGCTGTAAAATTCACCCCCGAAGAGGGCAGGATAAGGGTAGCGGCGGCGTCTGCAAATGGCAGCCTGGTCGCGATCCGGATCATCGACACCGGCATCGGGATACCGAAAAGCGAAATTCCCCGTCTGGGAGAGCGCTTCTACCGGGTAGAAAAGACCCGATCCCGGGATCTGGGTGGCACCGGACTGGGGCTGTCCATTGTCAAACACCTGATGCTGGCCCACGGAGGGCATATGGAGATTGAAAGCAACCCGGGATATGGGACTACGGTGTCCCTGTATTTTCCGGCATCCATCCCTGGAACAGAAAGTCTGAACCAGCCATAAAAGGAAGTCCCACTAAAATAAATCACTTAAGATTAGTGACTTAGAGCCGCCCGAACGGCAAATACCGTCGTCCAGACGGCGATGACCAGGTAGCACGAAAAATTCACCCAGTACATGAAGGGCTCGCTGTCCCGGCGGTATATTCGACAGCTGAACCCCCACCCGCGCGCCTTGATTTCCCGCGAGGAAAAAGCTTTGAAAACCATCCAGAAGAACAGTATTCCCGTGGCCAGAAGTAACGTTGCGATCATTGTTTAGTCCTGAAGAAAATTTTCTACTTCCATCTGTGCCCACTCATAATAGATAAAGTATTCATAGCGCCTAACAAGTGAGATGACCTGTTATTTCAATCTGTTAAACATGAGCAGGCTCGTAACGATGAATGCGCGACAGCACATCAGCGAGGGCGTCTTTAGCTTGCGCCGTATCGTAATCGGTCTGCAAGCCGACCCAGAATGCGTCGCTGGTGCCAAAAAAGCAGGACAGGCGTAAGCCGGTGTCGGCGGTCACGGCCCGCTTGCCGGCGACGATCTCTCCGATGCGCCGTTGCGGCACTCCGATTTCCTTGGCGAGCCTATACTGGGTAATCCCCATGGGCTTTAAAAATTCCTCCAGCAAGATTTCGCCGGGGGCAGGGTAAGGTATTTCACGCGGCATAGTCATTCTCCTTCGGCATTACGTTTTTGTGATCTGCTTTGGCTTCTTCGCTGGAGGAAGATAGTTCTCACCGGTAATTACGCTTTTACCCGTTTTTGTTTCCAGTTCCAGGCGGGCGCCTTTTGCTATCCTGCCGCCTTTAATTCCGGCCTCTTTGTTTTCCGGCATACCAGTAGCATTGACGCTTTCGGCAATTTGTCGTGTCGACAGTTCCGCCAGAGCCGTGAATATAAGCTCCGCTTCGGTCATGTGATCACGCAGATTCTGCGTTTTAAGTCCTTTGATATCTTTGTGTTTCTTCACTGAAACACCGCTCCATTCCTGATGAATGATATTAGTCAGAATGGCGTACTCATCTTCTTTTGTGATCTCATGCTCTTTCCAATAATCGGTAAGCTTGTTACGGGTTTCCTGCCCCATCATGCGTTGCTGTATCCACTTCTCACTTCTACCATGCTGCTGCCAGTATTCCCGGGCGCGGTCCAGCGAACGGGCAGGGTCGCTCATATCCTGCAGGCGTTCATAACCGACTTTTGCCAGCCAGAGCTTGATCGGTTCAGCCTTGGGACTTGGAACAGACTGTATCAGGCGCAGCAGCGTTTCCGGATCGGCAACGTCGGTAAGGTATTTTTTCCCATCCGCGGCTTCCAGTTTCAGTCGGTTACATTTTGTAACCGACTCGCTACCTTCTTTATTTAATCTATTTTTCAACACTTTCCAGTAGTTTCGTGCCGCTTGATAATCCGGTTGCTGGATCAGAGCCGCGATAATATCGACTACTGAAAAATACCACCGTTCATTCTCCTCGTCGTAATGACGTCGGATTTTGTAGCTCTCAAAAACTGCTAAAGCCTTGACATTCAAGAATTTTATCCTCCTTATTATATTTCATGTCTCTTCACCCCAGACGCTGGTGAACGACTCCACGCTGTCATAGAACCGCTCGTCAATGTCCCCATATTCGTGGGTGAATTTCGTGCCGTTCTTTCTCCACATAGGTGATCAACAGTTCCACCGTGCCAGGGAGGCTGCCTGTAGCCTTGCAGTAATCGCGGATGGCTTCGTGCACCTCCCCTAGTTCAGTTTACCGAAGCCTTGTGCGAGAAAGAACTTCTCTCATAATTTGAATAGGCGACCAATTAAGGCACGGCCTTCCTCGGTAAGCCTGTATTTCTGTTTGCTGCTGCGACGCTTACCGGGAATCGTCATTTCCAGCAACCCGGCATTGAGCGCCGGCTGCAAGTATGCCTCGATAAAGTTGTCCCGATGGCGCAGACCCAGTTTTTCTTGAAGTTCGGCCCGACTCAATGATCCATTACAGACAGCTAACAGTCGCTTGACTTGCCCGGTAACTTGCCCGGTGACTTGCCCGGTGACTTGCGGGGTGTCCACATCAGCCAATTCCCCCACCCCTGAATCGGCCACCTCCAATGCCGCCGGATGCACCGGCAGGCGTACCATGAAGTAGCTATGGTCTTCGTCGAAGTCAAATTCGGCAGGAGGCGAGCCGTTGGCTTGCATGGCGTCAATGATCTTGGGAATCCCGGTGGAACGGCCTTCGGTGAACTCCAGCTCCTTCAGGAACTCGCCGATGCGCCGATTCCGGTAGCGTCGAGGCATGGCCTTGCCGGCCCGAAGTTGCTCCAGGCGCACGGAACGATCCGGACCGGGGTAACTCAAGACCACCAACTCGTCATGCATAATGCGGATTTCCACGGGTTCCCGAACATCGTAGCCGCGATGGTAAACGGCATTTACCACCGCCTCTTCAATGGCGATATAAGGAATATTATCAACGCGGGAGGACTCGGCGCGCCCCGGATGCTTGATGACGGTTTCACTGAGGAAGTTGCGCTTGATGTAATCCAACGCATCACGGGTCATCTGCGGCAAAGGTCCCTTGAAGATCTTTTCGGAGAACTTGTTGCCGCCCGGTCCTTCCTTGGGGAACCAGACCACATCAATCTGCATGGTGGGGAAAAACCGATTGGGCTCTGGGTTGAACATCATCAGACCGACGTTGAGGGGAAACGGCGCTTCCTCCGGTCCTCCGATGACGCCCATTTGCCGGCCTAACTCCAGCAGCGACAGGCTGGCGGACTGTTTGGCCAGGTCACTACCGACATGCCGAAGATATTCCTGCATCAGATCACGGGAGAGATCGTCCACCTTGGCGCGCTGGTTGATTCGGTCGTCAAACGGCACGGTGGCGGCAAGGGAAAGGAGCTCGGTTTCATCCGCTCCTTTTGCCCGGACGGTACTTGAGCCTTTGCGGATGAAATAGCCGTACTCTTTATCATTCTTGCCCAACTTGAGCTTCGCCTTGTACGGGCGGGTCTGGCCACCCGGCGCCCAGATCACAAGGATAGTGCGCCCATCGATTTCGTATGGCACGACGATAGGATGGTAGTCAGGCTGGATGGCGCTGTGTCCGAGGTTGAGAATTTCCTTCTGGATGGCGTCTATATTGCCGTGGTCGAGCCCTTTGGGAGGAAGAACCGGCTGTCCGCTCTTCTCTCCAACCCCGACGACGATGTAGCCGCCGCCAAGATTATGGAAGTCGTTGGCGAAGGCGCAGATCGTGTGAAGCGTGCCGAGGGGGTTCCACCCCTCCTTGAACTCCAGTCGCTCCCATTCGACACTCTTGCCGCGGAGCAGTTCATGGATATTGATCGGTAATGGCATTCAGGTTCCCTCACAATCGCCCACCGTCCAGTAGGAGGGGATAATCCCGCGGGGTCATGGGCAAAATTTGGGGCGTTTCCCCAATAAAATCAGTCTTCATGATAATAGAGGAAGTGTCCCTCCATTTCCGTTTGTTACACCGTATTTTTTACATAATATATTGACCAACACTCCACCATTTGGTGTGAATAAATTTTGTATCGCATCCCGCAATTGCAGTAATTAGACGCTCGTTTATCCGTTTCAGATTATCTGCTTGTCTGTACCCTTCTATTCCCGATGAACAAGGCTGCCCTCCATCCCATAACGTTTCGTGGAACAAGCCATTTCGAAGATCCACCATTTTGATGATTTCTTCCTTACAAGGTTGAATTCCAAAATGATGAAAAAGAACATCAAATCTTTCACTATGCTTAACTTTTTTCCATCCATTTAGCTCTTTAACTATTTTAAAGCACGCATCAAACACCATATAATTAATTATAAATCGCTCCCAATCCCACTCGTACAAATCAGAACGGCAATGCATATAGAGGAGATTCGTAAAACGTAACCTCTGCTGAGCAGGCAAAGAGCACCACATTTGATAAGCAGCTGTTATGGCTAAATTTTCAACACCCGGTTGAACCACTACCCAACGGCGTCCTCCTAGATAGATGCGTCCTTCATGCCACCACTCCTTGAATTGTAAACGAAAGCCAAACAAGAACCCTAAAAAATGTAATAAAAATCCTCCATCCCCATGTCTGAAATCATTTTCTATCGGAGTGCTGTATAGTTCAATATTATGAGAAACCGGTAATTTATGAAGAAAAGCTGGCCTCCGAGTTTTAGGAACTTTTTTCCATTCCATTTCAGTAGAAAATAATAATTTACCATTTTTATCAGTTTTGTTTGATCTGTATCGATGGGTTTCTGGAGGATATAGATAGCCGTCTTCGTTTGTTTTTTGGGAGACTTTTTCAATGTGGTCAGAAATATCCTCAACTGGAATTGCTCTACCAGTATCCCACTCTAATATTCTATCTAGAGGAAGAAAGCCAAAGTGATCGATAACCTGTGACATGCTTTAACCTACATCACGTCAGGATCAGCGGCTGCTGTAAGCTGTCCGCTGGATTAGCCGGTTTAGTTTTTTCTTTAACAATAAGGGCCACTATCAATCCAAGAAGGCTGAACTCAATAATCCCGAAGAAAGCCCATTTCACAACTACTGAATAATTCAGGGGACGCCATACTTAATTCCAGACTGAATCACCCCAGCGTTCAAGAGATAATTGAGTATGGATGTCCTCTGGATTCAGTAGAATACATCCGAGCCACCCGTAACGCAAATTCCTTCGGTTCTTGTCCCTTCCCTCATCATTTAACCTTCATCTTTTCCTTCGCCCCAGACACGGGCTAGGGTGGACTGGATCTTCTTCTCGAAGCGGGCGATCAGTTCGCGGTTAGCGGCGACCAGCGCCTGCTCGGCTTCGATCTCGGCGACGATGGCTTGCTGCGTGGCGAGGGGCGGGAGGGGGATTGGCAGCGATCGAATAAAACCGAGTGGAATGAACTTTTGTGTAGAACCGCTGGCTTGCTGTTCGAAGTGGCTTTGCATCTCCGCCGAAGCTAACACGTCTTTGAGAAAACGATTATCAATTTTTGAATCCTGGTGGAATTTGATCAACGCAACATTTTTTACAGCATATTCTCGTGATGTGTCGGCAATGACAGGATTTCCGATTGTACCAATCATCGGCATCAAGATGTCTCCGGCATCCACCTTCGAACGCTTGTTGATGGAGTCGAGGTCTTCACGGCTAATGAGATTTGCATCGGTAAAATCTATGAATCCGTTCTTTAGATTCTTGGATGTGATCAACGGGTAGCCTTCAAGAACGTATTGCGGGCTGTCGTGAGTACCGTCTCGGACGTCACAGATTTCGCGCAACTCCACCAACGGCCAGTCGGGGTAGATGGGGATGTGGGGGCGGTAGTTGTCGAGGACGGTGCGGGCGCCGTTGATGACTTTCTGGTAGCCCTCGATCTCCGCCACGATCTCCTTCTGCACTTCCAGCGGCGGCAGGGGGATTTGGACTCCGCGAACGATCTCACTGTTGAGGTTGTTGACCACTCCGCCAGTCGCAGAGCGCTCAAATTGCACGAGGACGGGCTTCGAGCCGAGGATGCTGTAGAGGAAGTCTCGATCCAACTGGTCTGACGTATCACGCAGTAGAAGCCAGCCGTCATGAATGCAACCCTCTGTTGCCATGATGTATGGTCTTCCGAAACTCATCGAGTTGGACAGAATGAAATCTCCCGGCTTCACTCGACGGGACTTAGCGGCTCCCTCTGGAGTAACCTTTTCTTTAGTGTGCGTGATGTATTTCGAACCGATCTCCGCGTCTCCGATCTTGATCCAATTCACCCCATCCGGTGAGCCGGTTATGAAATCGTGAATTGGCCGTGGGGACGCGCCTCGTTCGACGACGCATATCGAACCGATCGGAACGAGCGGCCATTTCAGTCCTGCATTAGTCGCCCCTTCTCGATATCGTTCCCCGCTCAGATTGTAATCCCCGTTTGCCGCGATCTTTTCCTTCTCCACGATCAAGCCCAGCGTCGGCTGGAAGTCCTCAACCGATTCCCCCACCCGCAAGCGGCGCAGGTATTCGGCGATCTCGGTGAGGGCTTGCGGCCGGTCATTCTTTTCGATCTCGCGCCTCTGGGCGCCGAGGCCGAAACCGTCGTTTTCGACCTTGAAGAAGGCGATAGTGTTGGTTTTCCTGGTCAGCGATTTGTCGAGGATCAGGATCGAGGTCTTGACGCCGGAGTATGGATTGAACACACCTGCCGGCAGCGAGACGACGGCGACAAGGTACTCCTCTACCAGCATCTTGCGCAGTTGTTTGTAGGCGGTCTGGCTCTGGAAGATGATGCCTTCGGGGACGATAATGCCGGCACGGCCCTGGGGCGTGAGGTGCTCGGCCATGTAGTCCACAAACAGCACTTCGCTGCGCTTGGACTGAACCGAGAATCGGTTGTGGGGCTTGATGCCGCCCTTCGGCGACATGAAGGGCGGATTGGCGAGGATGACGTCGGCGTACTCGTTCCATTTGTCCTGGCTGGTTAGCGTGTCGTACTCGGCGATGTGCGGGTCAGCGAAGCCGTGCAGGTATAGATTCACGAGCGACAGGCGCACCATGTCGGGTGAGATGTCATAGCCCTTGAAGTTCTGCGCGAGGCGGCCCTTTTCGTCCGGCGTCAGGGTGCTGTTGCCCTTGGCGTCGGTGTTGCCCTTGAGAATGTGTTTCCAGGACGATATCAGGAACCCGGCGGTGCCGCAAGCCGGGTCGAGGACGGTCTCGTTCTTTTTCGGGTCGATGATTTCTACCATGAAATCAATGATATGGCGCGGGGTGCGGAACTGACCGGCGTCGCCCTGGGAACCGAGGACGGAGAGGAGGTACTCGAAGGCGTCGCCGAGGCATTCGGAGTGGTCGTAAGTGAACTCGTCGATGATCTTGAGGAACATTTTGAGCGTTTCCGGGTCGCGGTAGGGCAGATAGGCGTTCTTGAAGATGTCGCGGAAGAGCAGCGGGATGCCTGGGTTCTCCGGCATCTTGGTAATAGCCTCGGCGTAGAGGTTCAGGGTCTCGTGACCGCCCAGGCCGGAGTGCATGAGCTTGGCCCAGCCGTAGCGGGCGAATTCCTCGGCGAAAAACTTGCGCTTGCCGCCGAATTCCTCGCTTTCGGCGTCCATGTCATCCATGAACTTATAGATCAGGGCAATGGTGATCTGCTCAACCTGTGATTTTGGATCGGGCACCTTGCCGACGAGGATGTCGCGGGCGGTGTCGATGCGGCGTTTGGTATCGGTGTCGAGCAAGAGGTCTCCTTTAGGCGGCGAACTGGTTCAATGATACGTAATCCTTGACATATTCAGGAATCAGGGTGCGGTACTTCTCGGGCACGGCGCGGAAGTCGCGGGTGGAAAAGACCGGGTTGGTGGCAAGATCGGTGAAGTGGCCTCTCTCGATAATATGGCGCACCTGATCACTGGTGACATAGGCCTTGAAGTAGGTCTTGATAGCCGGGATGGCGGCGGCCTCTTCGGGCTTGGCGTCGGCGACGAATTTGGCGAACTCCTCTTCCAGCAGTTCGTCCTTGGACTTGAAGCGCGGGATGAGGCCGAATATCTTCTCCAGGATCTCTCGCAGGGTCAGACGGCGGTCCACAGCGGCGGCTTTTCGCAGCTTATCGAGATTATAGTACTCTTCGGGTTTGTCAAAGACCTCGCGATTCACGTAGTCGATGACGCGATCCCATTGTCCTGATTCAACGGCTTTCGCAATGGTCTCGTTCTCGCGCACGGTGTCCTCGAATTTCTCGAAGAACATCCGGTCGATCTTCATGCCGTCGAAGCCGATGGTCTCTTCCTTGATCGTGGCTAGGATATCCGCGCCAAGGTGCTCGTAGGCGCCGCCGATCACCACCGGACCTGTGCCTCCGCCGTCATCGCGGCCCTTGCCCTGGGGCCGGGGGAGTTTCAGCACCTCGTCGTAGTTGAACTCCTCCTCGAAATATTCGCAGTTGGCGAAGAAGTCGAAAAGCTTGAAGGCGGTCTTCTGCGGCTGCAAAACGTCGTCCTTGATGCTGTCGTCGAATAGCTGTTCGAGAAAATTGTGCTTGCGGGTGCCGCGCCCCTTGATCTGGATGAAGTCGGTCGGCGAGAAAATCGGGCGGAACAGACCGAGATTGAGGATGTCGGTGCAGTCATAGCCGGTGGTCATCATGCCGACGGTGACGCAGACACGGGCCTTGCTGGTCTTGTAAGCGGGCAGGAAGTTGGCCGAACCGAGCAGGTTGTTGTTGGTGAAGTTGATGGTGAACTGCTGGGCGTCGGTGATCTGCGAGGTGACCTGCACGGCAAAGTCGGACTGGTACTTGCCGGGGAACATGCGGTCGGCCATCAGGTTCAGGATCTGCGCCAGCTTGGCGGCATGGTTCTGGCTGACCGTGAAGATGATGGACTTGCCGATCTCCCCACTGACGGGATCGCGCAGGGCGTTTTCCAGAAAGGTCTTGCAGAAAAGCTCATTGGTAGCCTTGGCAAAGAATCGCCTCTCGAACTCGCGCTGCTTGAAGGCCTCCTGCTGGTCTTCGCCGACATCGTCGGTAAAGGAGACGACGAAACCCTTTTGGGAAAGCAGTTCGGTGGTGATTTCGGTACGGGCATCCACCACGGTGGGGTTGATCAGGTAGCCTTCCTTCACGCCTTCGAGCAGCGAATAGCGGTAGGTAGGCAGGCTGTTCTCACAGCCAAAGGTGCGGTAGGTGTCCAGCAACAGTCGTCGCTCGGCTTCGCGCGGGTCGCGGGTGGAAGGATTGGTTTTGTCAAACCGCCTGAGGTAGTCGCGGGGCGTGGCGGTGAGGCCGAGCTTGTAGCCGATAAAGTAGTCGAAGACGGCCCGGGCGTTGCCGCCGATGGAACGGTGGGCTTCGTCGGAGATGACCAGATCGAAATCGGTCGGCGAGAAGAGCCGCTGGTACTTGTTGTTGAAGAGCAGCGACTGCACCGTGGTGACAACGATTTCCGCCCGCCGCCAGTCGTCGCGGTTCTCCTTGTAGATCACCGTTTGAAAGTCGGCGGACAGCAGCGCCTTGAAGGCCTTCATGGCCTGATCCTCCAGTTCGAGGCGATCCACCAGAAACAGCACGCGCCGGGCATTGCCGGAACGGAGGAAGAGCTTGATGACGGCGGCGGCTGTGAGGGTCTTGCCGGTGCCGGTGGCCATCTCGAAGAGGAAGCGGTCTTTGCCGTCCTTCACGGCCCGTTGCAGGGCGTGGATGGCCTTCAACTGATAGGGCCGCAAGAAACGCAGTTTGTTGGCCTGGATGTAGCCGGAACGCTCGGCCTCATTGCGCCACGCCGCTTCGGATTGGTAGTTCGGGCGCTGGGTCAGCACGATGTAGTCATCGCCAATCTGGTCCTCAATGAGGCGTTGCGGGTTGGGCGTGACCTGCTGGTAGCCGATCACCGATTCCGGTGTAGGGAAGGATGTTATAATGTAGGGGTTACCGCGCTCCAGGTCCCAGAAGTAGTGCAGGTTGCCGTTGGAGAGGATGACGAAGCGGCAGTTCTGAGACTTGGCGTATTTGCGGGCCTGCTCCTTGCCGACGAGCGGGTTCTTGTCCTCCGATTTGGCCTCCAGGACGATGAGCGGGAAGCCTTTGGCGTCGAGGAGCAGAAAGTCGATGAAGCCCTTGCTCGTCTTCTCAAAGTTGTCGCCGAGGGCATCAAGATCAGATGATTTGATGGTGACGCTTGGTTCGAGGCGGATGCTGGCTGGCATGGCCCCTTCCGGAAAGAAGCGCCAGCCTGCCGCTTCGAGGAGCTTGTTAATCTTGATGCGGGCGGTGGCTTCTTTGTTTGCCATTCGGTTCCTCAGTATCACCACGGTTGTTCAAGCGTCATAATCGGTAGCTTTCATAGCCTCATCAATTAAATCTTTAGGTAAATCAAGCGTTGTTCTCATTATGGGCCTCCATATGCATTATATTAGCATATAATGTCAAGTTTTACGACAAAGGGTGTCCAGCCAAAGGGTTTGGTGCTGAAGAGATTCCTCACCGTATTGCCTTTCCTGAGTTCTTTATTGATGATGCCGGCAATATTTGACCTTGATCATCAACCCTGGCCGACCTGCCTACCCAAATATTCGTTCAAATGAGCCATTAACTCGTCAATCTTATCTGACACCGGCAAGCTCTTCCTGATGGCTTCCAAATATTGTCTTTCCTTAATTCTTTTTACCGTTATGGGAAAATTCAAATCGTATACCCATCCCAGTTGGAGCAGCTTGAAGTCGTTCAGGGTCCTCATTTTTTTCATGTCGGCCAATTTATTTTTGAATAGATCGGACAACATTTCGGCGGAATATCCTGGTTCATCAGGAAGGTCCAATTCAATAACGGCGCTTCTCCCATTGCCGTTATAGTAGGTATTGCCGTTATAGTAGGTACTGACCAGGTCAAAGATGTCCAGCTTATCTGCATCCCTGATCAATTTGCTGAATAAAATGACTCGGGGAGATTCCTCATCGGGGATCTTGAGACGGTTGTGGTAGGAAATGGCTTTCTGGATAATGCATTGAATATCGTTGTCAAGATGATTCAGAATTTGACGTTCCTGAAGAACCTTTACCCCGAGTTCAGCATGGTTTTCTGATTTCTTGTCCAGGAAGGTTTGATAGCGGCTGAATTGTTCAAAGCGGCCAATGTCGTGAAATAGTCCTATCGTTTCAGCAAGGGCGATGTCTTCATTATTCAGATTGAGAGACCTGCCGATGTCTGTACAGATCCGGCTGACTTTTGCTGAATGCTTTATTTTCAGCTTGTAGGCTTCCCTGTGAATTGAATTCAGGGAGGAATACCGATTAGTGTATTGTGAAAACCAGGATCGTAGATTTTGAAGTTCTGTTTTGTTCATATATTGATGAATACCACCGATTCA
>JAPLJZ010000007.1 GCA_026388335.1 Deltaproteobacteria bacterium | reverse complement strand
CTGCTTCGCAGAGGAAAATATCCTCACGACGATCACCGCGCGAAGTTACATGATAGAGACCGCCCGCCAACTCTATTCTCAATGGTGCCATAATTTTGTAATAGCGGAGGAATTGTTGAATTGCAAGACCTGACCCCAGGTTTTCGCCCGCCGCTTTTGGCCTATCTAACTATTCTTTTCCTACGCACGTATAAGTAATATTACCATCGGCATTAATCACAGCGTCGATATACAAATATCCGTGACAATGAGCTTTATCGAGGGTTGCCATAATGTCTTTTTGATATCTCCATTTTTCACAATTCCCTTCCCAGCATCCGTTGCAGTCATTAAGAGGAGTATAATAAACCAATGCAAATGAGCCCCAGCTTGTATCCGGAGTATTACAATCAATTTTTGCATAGCCCCCGTTGTTTGGCAAACTTGCTGCATTCGACCATTGTTGCGTCACCTGACACTTTACCTTAACGCACATACTGTTACCTGAAAAATTGGCTACCCTCAACGTTTGCGCTTCGGCCCTGAGTGAGCCGAAGCTATTTAAACTGATAACAACGAAAAGAACTACGACATACATTGCTAACTTCTTCATATGAACACCTCCTATTAAACTTGATTAATGTATTCATTCAAACATATACCCTTTCCTCTCGTTCCCAAGCTCCAGCTTGGGAACGCACTTGCCATTGAAGAGCCGGCTTCTTTAAACTGACTCAACAGCCAAGCCAATCTTTTTTCTTTGATATTCTCCAGCAATTTCTTTGATGTATAACTTTTCAAGGACTGCATTGATAGTGATAAATCTTGTCCCCTATTCCCTGTAAGGGTGCCCCCTTTTGGCGTTTCTCATTATTGTCTTTATTGTCTTGAAAAGACAAAAGTAGCATTATCCTTCCAATTAGGAGGAGTAGGGCAATTGCCTTTATCATCTTTATAGCAGTCAACAATAAATGCCGAACTCCAGCAACCGGCCCAAAGACCAACATTATGTCTTCCCGCATTATCAGAAGCTAATATGATGGCGGTATATTGCTTGTTATTATGTGACCCTTGCATAATGCCTGTTAGACCGGCTGGACAGAAGGGGCTAGGATTATATGTATATGAACTTCCTGGTTCAATAGAAACAGTAAGATCATTTATATTGGTAAATGCATTATAATAGAAATTAACCTTGGCCTTATATGGGGTGACGTTCTTTACGGTAACGGTATAGTCCCAGGCCCAGCAGGACGAGCCGATGCCGACAACAGACAGGATTGCCGCTACAACAATGAGTTTTTTCCACATGGCTTTCTTACCTCCGGTTTTTAGATTCTTTGTCCTTACGGACTACATCATCATGAGCAATTTATGTGCCGTTAAATGATAAGCACTATTTAAGGGCGTTTTCAAGCTTTATTTCCTATTGGGAAGTTCATCATGCCAACATCGTGGGCAATAGTGCCAACTGAGTTGTCAGTGGGAAAAAGGTGACAGATTTATTTTCTGACTTCTCGACGCGACATTTGCAAGGATAAATCCCTTCAACCTTTCGATTTGCGGCCTATCTGCTCGCTGTCCTGGGCATATTACTTCGGCAACTAAACAACCCAAACGATGTCATTCCCAGGAAAGGAGGAAGGCCCCGGATCCGGCGACACGGCCCGCAAAAGACTTAGATGCAGGCCCTGCACCTCCACGCGGCGGAAAGCCTCCGAAAGAGAAGCGGAAACTCTCCTACAAAGAAACACGCGTTTTCTGGGGACATCAACCTCAATTCAACTTCCTTTTTGCTCCCGATTTGCCGCGTTTCAAAGAGCAGCCAAGGGTTGATCCGCAATGATGTCATTCTCGATGACTGGATGCACGTTTCCTTGTCGGAACGATCTCGATTAGCGATCTTAGGGTCTTATTGACCGCATCCGAAGTGGGTAAGTACTTTCGTACATCCGGTTCCAGCATAACCGCGCCCTCTTCGAGCTTGAAGTATTGAACCGACTCGGTACCATCATTTTTATGAACGATCACCTTATGACCATCGCGATACGCCTTGTAGTACTTACCCCGCACCCCATCCTTCATGGATGAGAAGTCATATTCTGGTCTCATTTCGTCTATCGTTGCCAACTTTTTGGTCTCAGTTTTCTTCATAATACCTTCTCTCACGTGCCGTTGCTTTACGACAGCTAGTGATACGTATTCTGCCTTGTCTTCATCCCATTCAAAGGTCAGTTCCATTTGCGCCTTCCGTGGTTGTTTACATCATGGTGGAGATTCCGCACCAAATCGGCAACTGATTCCGACTTTGCGGTTGGATGAGTGGGACAAGCCAAGATGGACGCCATTCTGATCATCCCTTTGCTCCGGGTTGGATAAGCAATTGCTTTTGTTGGGTCGAAGTATAGGGGGGCTGTTTTTGCTTGCCAAGGGATATTTGGCATCGAAAAGTAGGGGTTGGCGATGTCGTCAAACCCCCAGCATAAGACTTTCGGGGAAATGCCTTTTGTTTCTCGTTGCAATCTTGTACCCACTGACTAAAGCCGTCGCCGCTATTATGCAATCCATGGATGGAATTGTTATTCCTCGTTTTTGATATTCACGTCGCAGTTCACCGGCTTTCTCCGCTATCTCACGAGTCACATCATCGATGCGACAAGCGTCTATAAATGCTTTTGTTGCCTTTCTCTCATGATCCCTCATGCCTGCATCAAGCTCGTATACAGATAATGTGCTAATGCTGGCCCTACCTTCACTCCACAAATTCTCCAACAATTCTTTTGCATAAGCGTTTCCCCGCAGAAAATCAATTGCCACGTCCGTATCAACGAGAACCGTCTGCATAGTTTCTGTCGCCATCTTCTCGAAGCTCCTTTACGATATCTACACTGTCCTTTCCACGATCTTCCCAGCTCCCGAAACTCGCCATGGCCTTTTTGATCTTGACCGTGCGAAGATACATCCTAAGAGCATCCGCGACGAGAGCACTAAAATTAACAGATACTATTTTGGACTCCTGGAAAAGGTCGTCCGGCAATGTTATGGATGTTCTAATCATATCCCCACCTCCTTGATTCGAGACACAATAACACCATTTAATATGATTATCAAGTATTGTTTTTTGTGTTACCCTCTTGCGATTTTCATATTAATTTTCAGAAAGGCTGGAAGGGTCATCTATGGCAGTCAAGATTCGGCTCCAGCGTCCTTGATGAGAATCATTTAATAGCAGCTGTAAGGTATAGTATATTGAACGGAACCCGGTTCGTGCAGGCATCGTCAGGGATGCCTGGTTATACCCTTGGTCTAGCGCGGCCTATCATACCGGCAAGGCGGACCATGATCGGCTTGTAGAATCAGACGATACACTAAATATTAGTGGCTGTCCCCGATTGGGGACGTCGGCGCCGCCTCTTTCTGCGTCGTTTTGCCGGGGCTTCATTGCTTGGCGGTTCTGAAGGCATCACGGAAGGGTCTTCTGAAAGGAAGGCGTCCCACCATTCCAGGGCGGTTCGATTTTCCCCTCTCGTCTCTGCCGATAGACGCAGGTATGCCAAGGCTTCTGCAAATTCAGGCCTGTTGACCATGGAAGCGGGACGTCGGGGCGGCATTCTGTGGAGGGAGGGCTGAAAGGCGAGGATACGGCGTAGTCGATCGCCGACCCGCGCCGGGATGGTCACGGTCTTGCAGAACTCTTCCATGAAGATGGCGCATGCGGTATCCAGCGCCTGCTGGCGTGGGATACCGTCACGGTGGTGCAGAAGGGTCTCCTCTTCCAGGCTGGGGCCGAAGAGTGCCGCCAGAAAGAGCGCCGGTGAGGCTGGCGTTCCGCTCCGATATAGTTCATCGAGGCATTCAAGGTTTGTCTGCACAAACGTCAAGTGATGACTATTTACGTGCAGCCACTGACTGAATCTAGGAAAAAGGGCGGCAAGTAATCCGCTTCCGTCCATAAGACTCAAAACCGGTCGCCCAGATCCATACTGGAAGAGCTTCAGCATCTCTTCGTAAAGCCTTGCCGGTGCAGCGCGGGGAATGGTGGCGGACAGGGCGCAAAGGATCTCCCAGGTGGCAGGTTCGATGACGAAGTTATGGGATGCGGCAAAACGAACGGCCCGAAGCATTCGCACCGGGTCTTCCGTAAATCGGACAAAAGGGTCGCCGATAGGACGAATGATTCGCTCCTTTAGATCGCTCAGCCCGGTACTGTAGTCAATAACCGAAAAATCTGCGATATTGTAGGCAAGGGCATTGATGGTGAAGTCGCGGCGAAGGGCATCCTCCTCCGGAGGTGACGAGGCGGTTTTTTGCCGTGACCTGTCCCTTCCGTATCCGTATCCACTTCATCGGCAGGGGCAGCAGCACGGAACGTGGAGACTTCCAGGATTTCGTCCTTAAAGTGGAGATGGGCCAACCTGAAACGGCGACCTATGAGACGGCAGTTACGAAAGAGCCGCTTGATCTGACCGGGAGTGGCGTTTGTGGCTATGTCGAAGTCCGTGGGTGTTCGCTTCAGGAGCAGGTCGCGTACACAACCCCCTACCAGGTAGGCAATGAAGCCATAGTCACGGAGTCGGTAGAGAGTACGCAGGGCATTCGGGTTCACCTGCTTTCGGGATATACTGTGTCCCTTCCGGGGAATGATCAGTGGTTGCATTGTCTTCACCATAGCACACCCGGTCGAAAAAGCAAATCTTCGGCAGCAGGGTGCATCTGGTGGAGTTATTCATGAAAGATTAGATATCATACCTGAACCATGCCGTAACCGACATCAAAGGCTTGGAGATTTACCGCCACCTTATCCGCCGCCACCCGTCGTCCGATCGCCGCATGGAAGTTTTCCCGGTCGAAGGAAACGATATTGAGGCGGCCCAGCGCCCCTAACATGACAATATTGGCAAGGATGGCGTTTCCCAGGAGCAGGGCCTGCTCGGTGGCGTCGATAAAGTAAGAGGCAGGCAGGAGCCGCGAGATGACGTCCTGTAGTTCGTCCAGGGGAGGATAGCTCAATTCCCCGCGGATCACCCCCACCGGATAGATCGGGTGGGTGTTTGTCAGGAGCACCGCATCGGGATTGCCGTAAGTGGCAAGCACCCGAAAGGCCTCTACCGGTTCGAGGGACACAATGACGTCGGCCCTGCCCCGGGGGATCTGGGGACTGGCAACCCCTTCCTTTGATACGCGGAGGTGACTCATTACCGAACCGCCGCGCTGGGAGGCTCCGAAGGTCTCGCCGATAGTGACATAGAAGCCTTTGTCGGCAAGCATGCTGCCGAGCAGCCGCGAGGCAAGGACGTTCCCCTGCCCTCCGACGCCGGTGATAATGATGCTGTAAGGATCTTTTTTGAGGGGGATCGCAGTCATGATCAGGCAACCTCCTTTTTTAAGATTGCCCCGGCAGGGCAGATATCGACGCAGACCCCGCAACCGGCGCAAATAATGTCGTCAATGTGACTGACCTTCTTCTCCCCGTCCCAGGCGAGCCCCGGGCAGCCGAAGATCCTTGTACACAGGCGGTTGCAGCCACAGTCTTCTCCCCGGCAAAGGGTTTCATCCACCGTGACCTCGTATTTCTTCCTGCCCCGTTTCTCCGGACTGAGAGCGCAGGCCTGTTTGAGGATGAGCACCTTGGCTCCCTCGGCATACTCGAGGAGATGACCGAGCTTTTCCCGGGTCTTTTCGAGATCGAAGGGATCACTCGCTTCCACCTTTGCCCCCATGGCCCGGCAGATCTTTTCGATATCGAGGGCCGGAACCGTTTCACCGAGAACATTTATCGGGGAGCCTGGGTGAGGCTGAAAACCGGTCATCGCCGTTCCCCGGTTATCTAAAATGACCATGGTGAAGGGAGACCGGTGGTGGATGGCATTGGCCAGGGCCGGCATCGCCGCATGGAAGAACGTGGAATCCCCGCAGACGGAAACAATAGGCTGATCCATGCCGAACTGCCGCAGTTTGCCAAAACCGCTGGCGATACCACTCCCCGAACCCATAGCATGCAGGGTCTTGACGGTGCTGAAACCGGCGGGCAGAATACCCATGACATAGCAGCCGATGTCCCCGCAGACGAACCCGCCCCGGCCGTCCAATTGCAGGGCGTTATGGATGGACCAGTATGAGGCCCGGTGGGGGCAGCCGGGGCAGAAGATCATCCCCCGGGGCGGGGCAAGCTTCTCCATCAGGGCTTTAGCCTCGGTTGCAAAGACCCCCGCCGCCGCCTCATAGGGGACGGCGCAAAGACGGGAAAGGACCGCCAGCACGAGATCGGGGTTGAGCTCCCCCACCGATGGCAAATGACCGGATTTCTTCCCGTAAAACAACTTGGGACCGATTTCCTGAACGGATTCCGCAGCCAGGACCTTTACGTGATCCTCCAGAGTGGGGGCAACCTCCTCGACAATGAGGATTCTTTCCGTAGCCGCTAAATGCTTCTTCAGGAACACCGGCGGCAGGGGCCAGGTCGTCGCTAATTTGAGAATGCCCACCCGCTTTCCCAGGCCGAGAATCTTCACCGCCTCCCGACTGTAGAGGGAGCAGGCGCTGCTCGTAATAATCAACAGTTCCGGCGCCTCCGGCCCTGTGTAGGTATTGAAGGGACAGGTCTCGAAGATCGCCGCCGCCTTCTTCATCTTCTCCTGCTGCGGGCCGTGCTGGAGTTCCGGGGCGGCCAGGATCATGCTGATCACCGGCCCGTTTTCCGGGTCGAGAAGCGGGCCGTGATAGTTGAACTTCGCTCTGGCGGCCGTATCGGAAGGAAGGGGGCCGTAAGTGACATTACCGCTGGCATGTGACATGCGAGTGACGCTCCGGATCATGACGATGTTCCTGATTTCCTCGGAGAGTTCGTAAGCCCATTTGATGATGTCTTTTGCTTCCTGGAAATCTCCCGGTTCCAGAAGGGGAATCTCCAGGAGCTGGGCAAACAGGCGGGACTCTCCTTCATTGACACTCGACAGGGCGCCGGGATCGTCGCAGGAGACAAGGAGCATTCCCCCCCGGGTGCCGGAGCTCGCTAAGTGCAGCAAAAAATCGGAAGCGACGTTGACGCCGTTCTGCTTCATCACGCACATGGAGCGGAGGCCGGCAAAGGACGCTGCCGCCGCCACTTCCACGGCCACCTTTTCGTTGGTGGACCATTCAACGTAAAGATTCCGCTCCTTCGCTACCTGGGAGAAGCTCTCGATGATCTCCGACGAAGGGGTGCCGGGATAGCCTGCGGCCACGTTGATCCCCGCTTCGAGGGCTCCCCGGACGATGGCCTCGTTTCCCATGAGGAGATGCTGGACGTTTTTTCCCTCATCGATCAGGTATGACATGGCGCATCCTCCTTTCCATTGATCAGAATCTCATCAATCACCTCCGCACTCAGGCGCATATATGTTTTCCCTTCTTCGCCGTTTAGCTTTCCCGCTTCCCGGGAACGCAGGAGACCTCGGCGCTTCTTGTTGGCCGCCGCCCATTCCAGATGCTCCCGGTTTTCCTGCGGCATCTCCTCCAGGATTATGTATCCCTGTCTTTCCGCTTCCCTTGCGATCCTCTCTCCCCGTTCCGTGCGGATGATAATCGTGTTCATGTCCCCCCGGCCCTCCAGGACTCCTACGGAAAGATCGGCAAACTCCGCGGTCATGTCGGGACAATAACCACAGGTATCGGGCACAAGGGGGCGGATCTTATCGAGGGGAAACACAAGTTTTTCATCTTGCAGATAGACCTCCAGAACCGAGGCCGGCGGTGGCGGAATATCGATTCTGACAATCTCCTTGAGGGGAACTTCCTGAGCCAGGAAGGCCTCGAACCGCCGGAAGTCGAGAGCCCAGGTGCAGAAGAGGCCAATGACAAGGGCGGTGGGATCCTCGAAAGATGGGTTTCCCATGGGATTCATCCGCATCTGGGCGACGGCCGTAGCCTGGCAGGGCGTGACGACAATCCCCAGATTGTCGCATCCCTTTTCGATCGCCTCATTCAGGGCAGCCAGGGTGGGAGCGGCGGTATATTTGGAAAGACCGTGGCGAAATACCGCGGCGGGCTTTTCAACCAGCTGGGGCGTCGGGAGCAGTTCTTTCCTGCCGGTGAGGATGGCCCCCCGAATAAGCTTTTCCCGCAGGGCAAAATACATCAGGGCCGAGACGGTTCCTCCGGCCTGGAAGGAGCTTTTTTTCACCTTTTCCCCGGCACGGGAGACATGAATGCTCCGATAAGTTCCGAGGGGGGCGCTGTCGTATCGCTTTCCGAAGAGAAAACGGGAAATGCCGTCCAGATCGACCTCGACCTTGGGACAATAGGCAAAACAGCGCCCTTCTTTCAGGGTGCAGGGAAAGAGACGGGCCGTCTTCCCCCGGTAAGATTGAAAATACGGGCAAAGGTGAATGCAGGCCCCGCAGCCGATACAGAGGCCTTCCTGAATGACGGCGGCGTCGAGATCACCGGGAACAAATTGCTTCATCGTGCAACCCCTCTCTCCTGCGTCTTGCCGCGGCAGGCCGTGGTTGATTCTCTATGGTGGATCTACCAAAGACAGGCGCGGTTATCAATCGGAGAATTCCTGAATTTCCGATAAGCGCCTCCATCATTTTCTTGACAGATTCATTATGACATCCTACGATTTTTTCGCGATGAGCGATGTCGGGCCAAGTTATACATGGATTTCCTGCGACTTCCTCTCATGTTTGTCAAGCAGTTTTAAGAACTACGGAACGGAGTTCATGAACAAGCGCATCGATAGAGAAACCAAGACCATCCATAAGATGATCGAAATTTACTGCCGGGATCACCATCGAGAAAATAATCTCTGCGCCGATTGCCAACAATTGCTTGATTATGCTGAGAAACGGACAAAATCCTGCCGCTTCGGCAAGGAAAAACCCGTCTGCGCCGATTGTCCCGTCCATTGTTACAAACCTGAAATGCGAAAAAGAATCCGAGAGGTCATGCGTTACGCCGGACCGCGAATGATCTACCACCATCCCCTCCTCGCCATCCGGCATCTTCTGGACAAGCGCATGAAAGCGGCGTAGCTTCGCAGTTGATTTCCCTTTTCACATCATGATAGGTTATTTACATCATGCCCGGATTGAAACTTTATACCAGTAACCGTATGGAGGCGCTGAGCGCCAGCCTCGCCGAATTGTTGCGGGATGATCCGCTGAGAGACCCATTGGAGGAGGAAATCGTCATCGTCCAGAGCAGGGGGATGGAACGCTGGCTGTCCCTGGAGTTAGCACGCCGCCGCGGAATCTGCGCCAATGTCCGCTTCCCCTTCCCTATTCATTTTGTCTATGATGTCTTCCGCCATACCCTGGGTAATTTACCGGAGACATCCCCCTATGATCCTGCCGTTCTCACCTGGAAGATCATGCACCTCCTCCCCCGCAGTATGGACGGAGAAGCCTTTCAAAGCCTCAGATATTATCTCGGAGGCGGTGGCATGAATCTCCGCTGCTACCAGCTCTCCGCCCGCATTGCCGGCGTTTTCAATCAGTACCTTCTCTTCCGGCCGGAGATGATCCGGAAATGGGAAAGGGGCGAGGAGGACCACTGGCAGGCCCTGCTCTGGCGTGATCTGACAAAAAGCATGGAATCGCCCCATTTAGCGGCTCTCCAGGAGGCCTTCTTTCGGGGCCTTCGGGAACAAACGCCGGCCTGGCCGAATATGCCCCGGCGTGTTTCCATCTTCGGCGTCTCCGCCCTGCCCCCCTTTCACCTGAAAATATTAGCCGCCATCGCCAATTTCATGGAAGTCAATCTCTTCCTCATGAATCCCTCCCGGGAATACTGGCACGATATTGTGTCGGATCGGGAAATGACGCGAATCGCCGAAAAAACGAAGTCCTACGGCCTCTCCGAGGCAGAGGATCTCCACCTGGAACAGGGCCACAGCCTGCTGGCCTCCCTGGGGACATTGGGCAGGGATTTTTTTCAGCTCCTGAATGATTACCCCCTCAGTGAAAACGCCCTTTTTGAAGAGCCGGGCGAGGAGAATCTGCTGCGGACCATTCAATCGGACATCCTGAATCTCCGGGAGCGGGGCCGGGAAGGAAAAATGCTGCTGGCAGATGCCGACACTTCCCTCCTGATCCATTCCTGCCACAGTCCCATGCGGGAGATAGAGATCCTTCAGGACCGGCTGCTTTCCTTCTTTGCCGCCTACCCCGGCCTGAAACCGGGAGACATCCTCGTGATGACGCCGGACATCGGGTTATACGCCCCCTTCATTCAGGCGGTATTCTCTCTTCCCGCCGACGATCCCCGCTGGCTTCCCTTCAGCATCGCCGATCGCAGCATCCCTCAGGAAAGCCCCCTGATAGAGACTTTTTTCCGGCTCCTCGCCCTCCACGGCAGCCGCTTCCCGGCCTCCGAGGTCTTCGATATTCTCGCAACACCGGCAGTCCGGGAAAGATTCTCCCTTTCCGAGGCCGACCTGCACGAGATTCATCACTGGCTGCAGGACACCGGGATCCGCTGGGGAACCGACGCCGAAAGCCGGGGGGACATGGGCTTACCCCCCCTCCCCTGGAATACCTGGCGGGCGGGACTGGAGCGGCTCCTCCTTGGTTATGCCCTGACCACCCCGCAGGAAGGCCGCCTTTTTCAGGGCATCCTGCCCTATAACCAGATAGAGGGAAGCGTTACGGATATCCTGGGTCGCTTTCTGAACTTCACGGATACTCTCTTTCGTTCCGTTTCCGCCCTGAGCGAACAAAGAACACTCCGCGACTGGGCTGAATATCTCCTTGATTTTTCAGATAACTTCTTTGCCGCGACGGAAGAACGACTCCGCGACCTTCAGGCCCTTCGTCGCAGCCTTCACAAACTGGCAGATCTTCAGAATCGGTCGGGATTCCCGGAACGGATTCCCCTGGAGACCGTCCGGGCGTGGCTCAAAGAAAATATCGCCGGTCAGGCTTTCGGTACGGGCTTTCTTACCGGCGGCGTCACTTTCTGCGCCATGCTGCCCATGCGCAGCATCCCCTTCCGGATCATCTGCCTCCTCGGCATGGGGGATGATTCCTATCCACGCCGGTCTTTCGCACCCGGCTTCGATCTGATAACGAAACATCCCCGCCCGGGTGACCGTTCCCTCCGGAACGACGATCGCTATCTG
>JAPLJZ010000073.1 GCA_026388335.1 Deltaproteobacteria bacterium | reverse complement strand
TTTCATGACGGACAGAAAGGGACTCTTCACCTATGTGAACCCCTGTATGGAGCAATCCATGGGGTATTCCCTTCAGGATTTGACCGGGAAGCCCTTCACATACATCCTGGCTCCTGAACTGGCCGAGTCCTTTATTGATCGCTTCAGGAAATCCATGAGAGGGGGAAAGAGCCCTCCCTATATTACCGACATGGTTACTAAAGATGGGACGCCGAAATCTGTTGAATTCAATGTGACCACCTTATTTGATGCGGAGGGAAGGTTTGCGGGTCGCTTGGGGATCGGCCGGGATATCACGGAACGTATTCGCATGCAGAGAGAATTGCAGGAAAGTGAGACGAAGTACCGCACTCTTTTCGAGTCGGCCAATGATGCCATCTTTTTGGTGGATCGAGAGTTGTTCATCGACTGTAATCGGAAGACTCTGGATATGTTCGGCTGTACCAGGGAACAGATCATAAATCAGCCCCCTTACCAGTTTTCCCCGGAAAGACAGCCCGATGGCAGCAATTCAAAAGAAAAAGCGCAGGAGAAGATCCAGGCGGCCCTGGACGGTCATGCACAGTTTTTCGAATGGGGGCATTGTCGATATGACAGAACCCCCTTTCATGCCGAGGTCAGCCTGAACGCCATTAACCTGGAGGGGGAAAATTACCTTCTGGCCGTCGTACGTGACATTACCGACCGCAAGCGGGCGGAGGAGGCGTTGGCCGCCGAGTCACATCAGCTTCAGGAGACCAATACGGCCCTGCGGGTGCTCCTGCAACACCGGGAACAGGATCAAAAGGAAATGGAAAGGAAGATCATGGCCAATATCAAGAAACTTGTGCTTCCCCACCTGGAAAAGTTTCGTAGTCTCAAATTGGATGAAGTCCAGGCAAACTGTCTGGATATGATCGCCGCCAATCTTCAGCATGTCACCTCCCCTTTTCTGCAGAATCTAGCTGCTTGTTTCGCCGGTTTCACACCCCGAGAGATTCAGGTCGCCAATATGGTCAGGGAAGGAAAGACTAGCAAGGAAATCGCACACCTCTTCAACAGTTCCATCCGCTCCGTCGAATTCCACCGTGACAATATCCGCAAGAAGCTGAGCTTGAACCAGAAAAAATCGAACCTGCGCATCTTCCTTATGAATTTGTCAGAAAAATAGCCACAACAGGCGCCACTCAATACCACAGGTTTTACTCTGTATAACACATAGAATAATTCCGTATTGCAAAATAGCCAATGAAAATATAGGTGTGTAACACCTATTTCATATACACAGAAAAAAAGGAGCTTCACTGAATGACTAACCCCCATGCCCGGTACGGGCACAACATAAGGATGAAAATATATAGATCTTGTGATAAAAGGAAGAGCCACGGTAATCCCCTGATAAAAGAATATCCGACAAAACTTTAATCAGGCGGAAGACCATCTCAAACTCCAGGAACAGGATATATTGATGAATATTTTAAAAGAGGTATTGGAAGAAAACCATGCGGTAAAGCAAGCGGCGACTAAGCCTCTTGGTGAAGAAATGGAGTTTTTCAGGCAGCACAATGAAATCCTTTTCAAAAAGCTTGAAAAGAAAATGCTGGATTTGGAGATTGCTAATCAGGAGCTTAAGATATTGGAGGAAAAATATCGGCTGAGTTTTGAGAATGTAACGGATGTTATTTTTATGATTGACGCCGATCTCAATGTTTCAAGCGTGTCCCCAAGTGTGGAGAGGATATTGGGGTACAAACCACAAGATTTCATTGGCCGACCTGTTTCTGATTTAGGAAATATTCTTACACCGGAATCACTTGAGCAGGCTATGGCCGATATAAGTATGACCTTGAAGAGTGAAACAAATCCGGTGGCGATTAATCGGTTTATTGCAAAGGATGGAACCATTAAATACGGTGAAGTCAGTGGCTCCCCCATGATGCGCGATGGCAAGATTATCGGTATGATTGCCGTTGCCCGTGACATTACTGAGCGCAAGCATGCGGAGGATACTCTGCGGGAAAGCGAGGAGAAGTTCAGGGTATTGGCCGACTCAACGCCCACGGCGATCATGCTTTACCAGGACGACCGTTGGATTTACGCGAACCAGGCCGCCGAGGCCATCTGCGGCTATTCCGCAAAAGAACTCCTGACCATGGATTTCTGGGATTTTGTTCATCCCGATCACAAGTCGCTCATTCAGGAACGAGGAAGGAAGCGCCAGCAGGGAGAAGGAACGACGATTCGTTATGAATTAAAAATCATTGCGAAAGACGGCATTGAAAAGTGGGTCGAACTTTCGGGGGCATCAACGACGTTGCGGGGAAGACCGGCGGGCATCATCTCCGTCCTGGACATCACTGACCGCAAACGAGCCGAGGAGGCGCTGCGGGAAACCCAGGGGAGACTGGCGGACATCATTGAATTTCTCCCGGACGCCACTCTGGTCATCGACAGGGCGGGCAAGGTGATTGCGTGGAACCGCGCCATCGAATCCATGACCGGGGTCAAAGCAGAGGAAATGCTGGGCAAAGGCAATTATGAGTACGCTCACCCGTTTTATGGAGAAAGGAAGCCCATTCTCATCGATCTTGCCCTGCATCCGGACCCGGAAAAAGAAAAGACATACACGTCCATTCAGAGAACGGGCGACATTATTATTGGAGAAGCCTACACGCCAGCGCTGGTGCCCGGGGACGTCCATCTGTCCGCAACGGCGTCCGTGCTGAGGGATTCCAGGGGAGAGATCATCGCCGCCATCGAGTGCATCCGCAACAACACCGATCGTAAGAAAATGGAGGAACGCCTACAGCGTTCAGAGAAGATGGAGGCGTTGGGAGTGTTGGCCGGTGGTGTGGCCCATGACCTGAACAATGTATTAGGAGTTCTGGTGGGTTATTCCGAATTACTATTGCGGGAGTTCCCGGAGGGAAGTCGTGCCGGCAAATACGCCAAAAGTATTCTGCAGGGGGGTGAAAGGGCGGCCGCCATCATCCAGGATTTGCTGACCATGGCTCGCCGGGGAGTTTCTGTCTCGGAAACGATAAACCTGAACCGGATTGTATCCGATTTCTTCAAGACGCCTGAATTCGAGCGCGTTAAACTGCATCACCCCGACATCTTGTTCCGGAGTCAATTGGAGACAGATCTGTTCAACATCAAGGGATCGCCCGTTCATCTCTTCAAGACGATCATGAATCTCCTGTCTAATGCCGCGGAGTCGATACGAGGCGCGGGTGAGGTCACAATCACAACGGAGAACCGCTATGTGGACGTACCAATACCGGGCTACGAAAACACCCGGGAAGGGGAGTACGTGGTTTTGACGGTCTCAGACACGGGTTCGGGGATTTCTCCGGCAGAACTGGGACGGATCTTTGAGCCATTTTACACGAAGAAGGTCATGGGCCGGAGCGGGACGGGCCTCGGTCTGGCAGTGGTCTGGGGGACCATCAAGGACCACGGCGGGTATATCGATGTGCACAGTGAGGAAAACAAGGGTAGTACCTTTATCCTTTATTTTCCGGTAACGCGGGAGACCTTGTCAAAGAGGGATAAGGATTTGTCTCCTGAAACATATCACGGTCGGGGAGAGGGCATTCTGATTGTGGACGATGTGGAAGCTCAACGTTTGCTGGCCGCCACGATTCTGGAGAACCTGAATTACCG
Organism: Deltaproteobacteria bacterium; assembly: GCA_026388335.1. GTDB lineage: Bacteria > Desulfobacterota > Syntrophia > Syntrophales > UBA8958 > UBA8958. Next base: position 5,528 of record JAPLJZ010000073.1, on the reverse strand, counting down.
GGTGGCAACGGCGGCGAGCGGGGAGGATGCCGTGGAATACCTCAGGGCAAATAAGGCAGATCTGATTGTCCTGGACATGATCATGGATCCTGGCATCGACGGCCTGGAGACATACCGCCGGATTTTGGAAATCCGGCCGCAGCAGAAGGCGATCATCGTCAGCGGTTTTGCCAAGACCGACCGGGTTAACAAGGCCCAGGAGCTTGGAGCGGGTGAATACGTAAAGAAACCCTATGTTATCGAGAAGCTCGGTGTGGCGGTTCGTAGGGAACTGGACAGAATATAGACACCTGTATTTTAGCCGACTTTAGTTATCTCACGGGTGGTATTAATGAAAGATGATAATAAGACCAGGGAGCAGCTCACACATGGGGGATAGCAGATGAAAGACAAACCAGTAATCTTGGTGGTTGATGACCAGCCCCAAAACATTGAACTACTCGAAGCCTATCTTGTTCCGCATGGTTATGACATTGTCCATGCGGCAAACGGTGAAGAGGCGCTGGGGAAGCTTTCCGGTAACCCAATCGATCTGATGCTGCTGGACGTAATGATGCCCGGTATTGATGGTTTTGAAGTTACCCGCAGGGTCAGGCAAGATAATACACATCGACTGCTGCCGATAATCCTGGTTACCTCATTGCGGGAAACGGAAGATCGGGTAAAGGGAATTGAAGCCGGTTGTGATGATTTTATTTCAAAGCCGGTTGATAAGATGGAGCTTTTAGCCCGGGTCCGATCCCTACTAAAGGTCAAGGTCTACAACGACTTGATGAGTAATTACCAGAAAGAGCTGGAGTCCGAGGTAACCAGGAGGACCGAGGAATTAAAGCATGCCCTGGAGAATCTGCAGCAGGACATTACCAAGCGTAAGCAGGCGGAAGAGGAGATCCGGAACCTCAACGCCGGACTCGAACAGCGGGTGATGGAGCGCACCGCCCAATTAGAGATTGCCAACAAGGATATGGAGGCCTTCACCTACTCCGTCTCTCACGATCTCAAGGCGCCGCTTAGGGCTGTGGACGGTTATACACAGATTCTCATCGAGGACCATGCCGTCCATCTGAATGCCGAAGGAAGGCGGGTCTGCGAGGTTATCAGCAACAACGCCCGGATGATGGGCAAGCTCATAGACGATCTGCTGACCTTCTCCCGGACGGGCCGGGCAGAAATAAATCCTGCGCCTGTGGACATGGCGACCCTGGCTAATTCCATATTCTTTGAACTGACGACCACGGCGGAGCGAGAGCGGATAGATTTTCACGTCGGCCCCTTGCCACGAGCGCATGGCGATCCGTCGCTGCTCCGTCAGGTTTGGACGAACCTCCTCGGTAATGCCGTCAAATTTTCCGCGCAGAAGGAGCGGGCAGTCATCGAGGTGGGCTGTCTATGGGAAGGAAGCGGGCACCCGTCTGTGGGCGCCCATGAGGCGGGCGTTTCGATGGAACACCTGCCATCCGCCATCCGCAATCCAAACTCCGAAAGGGTGTACTTCGTCCGGGACAACGGCGCCGGTTTCGACATGGCCTACGCGGACAAGCTCTTCGGCGTTTTCCAGCGCCTCCACAGTGCGAAGGAGTTTGAGGGAACGGGCGTGGGCCTGGCCATCGTCCGGCAGATTGTCCAGCGCCACGGCGGCCGGATATGGGCAGAGGGGGAGGAAAAAGGAAAAGGGGCAACGTTTTATTTCTCAATTGGTGAAACGTAGACTGTCTAATTGAGTTATGGCCTCATTTATTGTCAAAGAGACGCTAAGTATTAGCCAAGTAGCCCAATCAAGCAATGCCGCCGCCAGTTTGTGCAAAATATTCTTTGTTTTGTAATGATCTGTTACCTTGACAAACAGACCATCGTATGTATTTTAGAAAGCACTAAGCAGGGAAGGGCGGAGAAAAATGGCCGAAGATTATTACCAATTATTAGGAGTCGATAAAAAGGCAAACACGGAAGAGATAAAAAAGGCCTATCGTAAACTGGCTTTAAAATGGCATCCTGATAGAAACCCAAACAATAAAAACCAGGCCGAGGAAAAGTTTAAAAAGATCAGCGAGGCCTATGCCGTCCTGAGTGATCAGGAAAAGCGCAATCAATACGATACATATGGCTCGGCAGATCAATTCCGCCAGAAATATTCTCAGGAAGATATCTTCAGAAACTTCGACCTCAACGATCTCTTGAGGGGTTTTGGATTTGATTTGGGCGGTTCGGGAGGAAGGACGCGTGCAGGTTCAGGGGGCGGGTCGAGAAGGCGTGGGGGGCCGCAGCAGAGCTCTGATCCTTTTGCCGATCTTTTTGGCGGCGGCGGTCAATCCTATGGACACATGCCCCAGCAAGGTCAGGATCTGCAATACAATCTGTCCATCACCCTGGAAGAATCGGTAACGGGTGTCGACAAGAAACTGGCCCTGCAACGGGAAGAGCGCGTCGATGAAATAAACGTAAAAATACCGTCCGGAATCAGCACCGGCAAGAAACTGCGGCTCATGGGCAAGGGCGGTCAGGGTTTTGACGGCGGTCCCGCCGGAGATCTATATTTGAATATAACTATCCTTCCTCATCCGCTCTTTGCCCGCGACGGAAACGATATTTATTTTGAGAAATCCATTAACTTCACTCAGGCGGTCCTCGGAACGAGTATTGATGTCCCGACGATTGACGGGGCAACCAAACGCCTGAAGATCCCACCGGGAACCCAGAACAACACCAAGATCCGTATGAAGGGTTACGGCGTTCCCGGATTAAAAGGGGCGGTCAAAGGGGATCAATATGTCAAGATCAACGTGATTGTTCCTAGGCATCTAACTGAAAAACAGGCAATAATTGTCAAACAGCTTGTTGAAGAAGGTTTATGATCCGAAATAATAATGTCGGATAAGATATGTTATGTAAACTTTAATCGCAGAATTGGATTTGACCCCAGGCCCCCATCGTTTCACCCATAATGATCACAATTCCTTTTACCCCAGCAATTTCTGACCCGAGGTTCAACGCCTTTTTTATATCACCGGGGTTCTTTACCTGATTGCCGATCCGTGACGCCGCCGCATCGGCCAAACTTGCTGATTGCGACAGCACGCATACGGCGTCTGCCCTCCCGAAACTCAAGGAAGGTCCCACTGTGGCGGAGGATGTGCAAATCCCCAAGGGCATTTCCGCCGGCGTGATGTGCAGGACCACGTTCTGACTTAAGGGAGACTCTCCTGCAAAGATTGACACCCGCCGTTCTGTATACGTCTTCATGAAGATGTCGCCGCCATTTTCTACAATGACATTTTCACAATGGCAAAGAAGATCCTTGCCAACAAATTGAGCCATCGCCCCGGCCACCGCTGCCATTGGTCCGACCTGTGCGGCAATTCCCGCCTCGATCATGTCGCGAACTATTCCGGGGGCAAGTCGGTCTCCGGGAACGGGTAGTAAAGATTTTAAAAACGTGGGATGCCTCTGAATATAGGATTCCAGATAGTTTCGATGTTTGATTACCGAGGCGAGAGCAATCCCGGATAGATCCTGATCGGCGGCAATATAGAGGTCTGTTTCCCGGATAGAGACATGAAAGGAAACAAGATCATGAGCAGCGACGGAATTCCGATATGTTCGCTCGCGGTATAGCATTTATGAAGTCATCGATATTTTATTGAATTTGGTCCCAGGACAAGGCTTGTTGCTTTCAAGAGTTCCGGAGTCAATTGGAAGCGGCGGTCATTACCTAAGTAAATGATCGTTTCGCTGTTTCCGTTCAGCAAATGAATATATCCTTCAGATGCTCCCTTATATTTATCCGACAAGTGTTTGATTTGAGCGATATAATATTCGCTTGATACTCCTTGCGTTTCGATCTGGAAATGTACGGACGAATAAGGAGAGATATCCGGGGCATCCTGAAGCGCTGTGATTTCGTTGGCGATAATTTTGACATTTTCTTCGGATATATCAAGTTGACCCTTAAGCAGGATAGGCTCATCTCCCTTCAACAGGGCTTTTGCCTTTTGATAAATATCGGCAAAACAGATGATACTCATGGAACCATAAAGATCCTCAAGGGTTATGTAGGCCATGACGTCTTTTCTTTTTGTTGTCAACTCCTTGATATTACTAACTACGCCGGCAATAATGACTTCGTCTTTGTCTCTTCTCTCCACAATGTTCTCTGAGTTGGCGTTGGTAACGAATTCCAGTTTTTGCCGGTATCTCGATAATGGATGTCCGGTAATATAGAATCCCAGTGCTTCCTTTTCGTGCATGAGAAGTTCTTTATGGTCCCATTCGTCGAGATCCGGAGGAGCGGCAACGCCGTGCATATTACCGCTTCCGGTGGAGGTATCCAGACCTTCCAGCAAACTGACCTGGCTGCTGGCCCTTGATTTGCGCAGCTTCTGGGCTGCATTCATTGTCTCCTCATAACAACTGAAAAGAGCCCGTCTTTTGTGCCCCAGGGAGTCAAAGGCCCCGCATTTGATGAGACTTTCGAGGACCCGCTTGTTCACCCGCCGTAGATCGACCCGCTGGCTGAAATCCAGGAAGGACGGATATTTCTCTCCCTTCTTCCTGGCTTCAATAATGGCTTCCACCGCCCCCACCCCGACATTTTTCACCGCCGCCATCCCAAAGCGGATGTGCCCGACTGAGGCGGTGAAGTCACTCAGAGACTCATTGATATCCGGCGGCAGGACGTTAATACCCATCTCCTTGCAACTATTGATATACCGGATGATTTTATCGCGGTTGTCCTTTTCGCTGGTCAGCAGGGCGGCCATGAATTCTTCCGGATAGTGGGCCTTCAGATAGGCGGTCTGGTAGGAAATCATCGCATAGGCGGTGCTGTGTGATTTGTTGAAACCATATTCTGCAAATTTATTCATCTGTTCCCAGATGCGGGTAGCCTTCTCTTCCGGGATGTGATTCTGTTTGGCCCCGGCAAGGAATTTCGGCATCTCCTTGTCCATCTCGGCGACCTTCTTTTTGCTCATTGCCTTGCGTAACGTATCCGCCTCAGCCATGGTGTATCGGCCAATGGCGCTGGCAATCTGCATGACCTGTTCCTGGTAGAGAATGACCCCGTAGGTTTCCCTCAAGATATCCTTGAGTTGTGGCAGTTCATAGCTGATTTGTGTTTTCCCCAATTTGCGGGAAATAAAATCGGGGACCATCCCCATTGGTCCCGGACGATAGAGGGCAATCAAGGCGATGATATCTTCTATGCAGTCCGGCTTCATACTGGTCAGAATATCCCGCATCCCCGAACTTTCCAATTGAAATATACCATCGGTGTTGCCCCGCTGTAGAAGCTCATAAGTGGCTTGATCGGTAAGGGGTAATTTGTCGATGTCAATGTCAACCCCCCTTCCCTCTTTGATCATCTGGAGGGTGTTTTTGATCACCGTCAAGGTCTTGAGACCCAGGAAATCAAATTTAGTCAGCCCTACCGACTGGATGTCGTTCATGGAAAACTGGGTTACGACATCATCTTTGGCGCCTTTATACAGGGGTACGCGGTTTACCAGCGGCACATCGGAAATCACGACACC
>JAPLJZ010000096.1 GCA_026388335.1 Deltaproteobacteria bacterium | reverse complement strand
GAATAAAAAATTTGTCATTAAAGCTCTAATGCTGTATTATCCACGCACTTCTGACCATATGTATCCAGATGGCATTAAGGATCTTTATTTCAGTTTTGGGATGAGGGGGAGACATGTCTGTTTTCTTAAATAAACTTTTGAAAAAGATATCTCGAAAAAAGATCGTCAGGGAAGATGGCTTGGAGAAAAGACAGCCCATGAGCGGTCAGGGATCAATGACTTATCCGGGGGGCATGAAATACACCGGAGAATGGAAGGAGAGCCGCTGGGAAGGACAGGGCGTCCTCAACTATCCAGGGGGCATAACCTATACCGGCGAGTGGAAGAACAATAAAATGGACGGCCAGGGAAGCGTGACCTATCCCGACGGCGCCCTGTACATCGGCCAGTTCCTCAACGGGGAATATAGCGGTCATGGAACCATGACCTTTTCCAATGGTAAAACTTATGTCGGAGCATGGAAGGACGGTGAACAGCACGGTCAGGGAAGCATGACCTTCCCGGACGGCGCAAAATATATCGGCCAGTTCAACCACAACCGTTTTCATGGTCAGGGAACCATCTCGTTCCCTGACGGGCGAACATACGTCGGACAGTTTAAAAACAGCCTTTTCCATGGACAGGGAACCATGACCGACCGCGATGGCCTGCATTACGTCGGGGAATGGAAGGAAAATAAAATGGATGGCAACGGGGTCATGACCTACCCGGACGGGCGGACCTACACAGGCCAATTCAAAGATAACCAGTTCAACGATCGGGGTACCCTGATCGACAAGGAGGGGGGAAAGTTCGTCGGACAGTTTCGGGAGGGAAAGAAACATGGCCGGGGGACGCTGGCCAACCCCGACGGGACACAATATGTGGGAGAGTGGAAAAACAATGTCATGAGCGGTCAGGGGACGGTCCATTTTATCGACGGACGCGTTTATGCAGGACAATTCCAGGATGACGGCATCAACGGCCAGGGGACCATGACCTACCCCGACGGCCGTAAATACACCGGTCAATTCCGGAACGGATTAATGGAAGGCCAGGGTTCGGCGACCTTCGCCAACGGCAAGGAATACAGCGGTCAGTGGAAGAATAACATGTTTGACGGACAGGGAACCATGATCTACCCGGACGGGGGGAAGTATGTGGGCCAGTTTGAAAACGGCATGCTCCATGGACAGGGAACCATGACACGAGCCGACGGGCAATATACCGGTCAGTTCAAACTCGGAAAGAAACACGGACACGGGGCTGTCAGCTTTACCAACGGATCAAAGTATGTCGGCCAATTCCGGGATAACGAGTATCATGGTCAAGGGACCATGATCAGCCATAACGGGGAAAAGTTTGTCGGGGAGTGGCAGAACGGCAAATTTACAGAGATAACTCCCGACGGCTACTACCCCGACCTGAAAAATGGTTCGACCTCCGAGGATGAGGTAGAGGTCAAGGTTGCGGGGAGCCGCCGTTGAATCGTGAGACACCGGTCATTCGCGGGCCTTGCGATAGCCGGCGTTGATGGCTTCCTTTTCGGAACGAAAAACGATCCGGTGATATGCCTTGATCTGTTCATAGTATTTCATTCCCGGCAAATGATACCGTTTCGTATCACGATTTCCGATGATTTTGACGCTCTTTGGCTGGGACAGGGTTTTTTTGTCAATAGCGGAGCGAGCGTGATGGCTATCGGCAGCAGGAACGTTTTTTCGTGATGAGTCTGTCCTTCCTGTGTCGGTCTCCGGCGGGAGGGCATTTCTCTCAGGCGGAGCAGTCTTATGCTCCGTCTCAGATAGCGGCAAAGGTTCCGGCGGCGTGGTGTCCTGTTTCGAATCGGGCAGATAAATCAAAAGTACGAATCCGACAATAAGGACCATGACAACAAGGGGCAACCGGATCTTAATTTTCGGAAGAACTACGGAGGGAATCCCTTTGCCCTTGATCCAGACTGGTTTTTTTGGGGAAGGTTCGGCATCCGTAAAATGCGATAATTTCGGGATTCGTTTCACCCCGCCATAGAGCTTCCACTGCAATCCGAAGCGCTGCAAAACCTCTTTCTGGTTCAGATCCAGACAGGTAGCGTAGTGTTTGATCAGCCATACGGCTTGAGAACGATTACTAAAGGCGTCGAAATCGTCATCTTCCAGGGCATTAAGGAGGGATTCCGCCATACCCGCCGAAAGGGCTATTTCCTGAACAGACACAAGGTGTAATTCTCTCTCGCGCTTAAGAAATTGCCCCAGTGTTTCTCGGTCCTGATTCATCTTGTATTCTCTACGTTCGTCATTTCAAAAGCAATGTCGGTTTCCAGACATGCACAAGTATATTAATATTGCTAAATAATCAACGGAAACACGAATTTTTTTAGCCATGCTTCATAGCACTTAGCATTGCGGCATGACCTTCCGCAGGAATTGTCCTGTCGAAGAGGATTCTGTAAGGGCCACCGCCTCCGGTGTACCGGAAGCGACGATCATGCCCCCACCGGGACCACCCTCGGGACCCAGATCAATGATATAGTCGGCAGACTTGATGACATCGAGGTTGTGCTCAATGACGATAACGGTGTTCCCCATGTCCACAAGGCGCATGAGAACTGTCAGGAGCTTCTGAATGTCTTCAAAGTGCAGGCCGATGGTCGGTTCATCAAGGATATACAGGGTGTTGCTGTTCGCCCTCTTCCCCAGCTCACGTGACAGCTTGATCCGCTGGGCTTCGCCTCCGGAAAGGGTGGTCGCGGATTGACCGAGGCGGATGTAACCAAGGCCGACATCCGCCAGAAGCTGGAGCTTCTGACGAATCCCCGGGATGTTCTCAAAAAAGATCAGTCCCTGTTGGACCGTCATGTTCAGGACATCGGAGATATTTTTTTCCTTGTAATATATGTCGAGGGTATCCTGGTTGAAGCGCCGACCCTGACAGACATCGCAGGTTACATAGACGTCAGGCAGAAAATGCATCTCGATCTTGATTAGACCATTGCCCTCGCATGCCTCGCACCGTCCGCCCTTAACATTGAAACTGAAGCGGCCGGGCCGGTAACCACGAATCCGGGAATCCGCAAGACCTGTAAAGAGATCGCGGATATGGACAAAAATACCGGTATAGGTGACGGGATTGGAGCGGGGCGTCCGACCGATCGGCTGCTGATTCATGAGAATAACCCGCTCAATGCCGCCAAGATCCACTATTTTTCTGATCTTTCCAATGTTACCCTTTTGCCGGTTGATACGGTGGGCAATGGCCTTGTAGAGGGTCTCGATGATCATCGTGCTCTTTCCCGAGCCGGAGACACCCGTTACTGCGGTGAAGATGCCAACAGGTACACGGATATCGATGTCTTTCAGGTTGTGCTCATGGGCCCCTTCGATAAGGATGTACCGGTTGTTCGGCGCCCTTCTCTTCCCCGGGATGGGGATCGATTTCCGGCCGGAGAGATACTGGCCTGTCAGAGAATGGCTGTCCCGGTAAATCTCCTGCGGGCTGCCCTGAAACACCACCTCGCCCCCATCAAAACCCGCCCCCGGTCCCATATCAATGATTTGATTGGAGGCCATCATCATATCCGCGTCATGTTCGACGACCAGGACCGTGTTGCCTAAATCCCGCAGTTTGTGCAAGGTGGCGATCAGTCGGACATTGTCTCGCTGGTGAAGACCCACTGTCGGTTCATCGAGGACGTACAGGACGCCGACCAGTCCGGATCCGATCTGGGTGGCCAGGCGAATCCGCTGTCCCTCTCCCCCGGAAAGAGTCCCTGATGAACGGTCCAGGCTCAGGTAATCCATGCCCACATCGAGAAGAAAGCGCAGCCGCTCCCGAATCTCCTTGAGAATCCGCTCGGCTATTTGTGTCTCCTTGTCGCTGAGGGGAAGATCATGAAAAAAGTTAAAGGCCTCCCGAATGGAAAGCCGGCAGACATCGTCAATATTTTTGCCCGCGACGGTAACGGCCAGTGTTTCTTTTTTCAGTCTCGCCCCATGACAGACGGGACATTCCCGCATGTTGATATAGTGGGAAAGATCCATCCGGACGGAATTGGACTGCGTTTCCAGGTAGCGCCGGTTCAGTTCGTTAAGGACGCCCTCGAAAGTCCGGGAATAGAAGTACCGGCGACCGCCCCGGTCGGTATAAAATCGTATCTTCTCTTTCCCCGATCCGTACAGCAGTGCCTTCTGGACCTGTGCGGACAGTTCGACAAAAGGGGTATTGAGGTCGAAAGCATAATGCTCGGCAAGAACATCGAGCATCTGATGATAATTTAGGGAGTTGCGGCCGGCCCAGGGGACGATGGCCCCTTCCCGAATCGACAGACCGGTATCGGGAACGACGAGGCTCTCGTCAAAAAACATTTTGCTTCCCAGGCCATCGCACTCCGAACAGGCCCCGTAAGGACTATTAAAGGAGAACATCCGTGGGGCAAGATCGGGAACGCTGATACCGCAATCCGGGCAGGCGTATTTTTCGCTGAAGAGCAGCTCATCCCTCCCCGCCGCCTGGACACAAACCATGCCTTCGGAGAGGCGAGACGCCGTCTCCAGTGAATCCCGCAGGCGCTTTCTGATGCCCTCCTTGAGGAGCAGGCGGTCTACCAGCACCTCTATGTCATGCCGTTTCTGCTTATCTAAAACAATGTCATCGGCTAATTCCCTGACCTCCCCATCTACCCGGATACGGACGAACCCGTCCTTCAGAAGTTTCTTTAATTCCTTATGAAACTCCCCTTTCTTCCCCCTCACAATCGGGGCCAGGATGTTAAACTTTGTTTTCTCCGGGAAAGCGAGGATGGTATCGACCATCATATCGATGGTCTGGGAGCGGATTTCCCTTCCGCACTGATAGCAATGGGGAATCCCGACCCGGGCATACAGCAGGCGCAGATAGTCATAAATTTCGGTAACCGTGCCGACGGTGGAACGGGGATTATGACTCGCTGTCCGCTGTTCGATGGCAATCGCCGGGGAGAGTCCTTCGATGGATTCTACATCCGGCTTGTCCATCTGACCGATGAATTGACGGGCATAGGCGGAAAGGGATTCCACATACCGCCGCTGGCCCTCGGCGTAAATGGTGTCAAAGGCTAGGGAGGATTTCCCGGACCCGCTGACACCGGTAATCACCACCAGCTGATCCCGGGGAATATCGATATTTATATGTTTGAGGTTATGCTGGGAAGCGCCCTTAATCCGGATGAAGTCCATATATTTAGAGCTTGATATCAACGAGCGACTTACTGCGAAGCTCTATAACCCACTGGTCAAATTTCTTGGCCGCCTTTTCTTCTTCCAATTTCATCTGGATTTCCTGACGGACCTCGGTGATGGGTTTCAAGCCGGACCCGCGCTTGTCGACAACCTGAATAATATAGAATCCCTGGGGAGAGTCAACGACCGGGCTGACGCCGCCGATGTCCAGGTTCAGGGCAACCTTTTCCACCTCCGGCAGCATGTGTCCCTTTTCCACAAATCCGATGTCGCCGCCGGCAGCAACTGCCGGCCCCTGGGAGAATTGGGCCGCAAGAGCCTCAAAGGGCTCGCCGTTCTTGATCCGCTTAAGAATACTTTCGGCAAGTTCCCGTGCCCGTTCACGGATAGCCGGGTCCGTCCCTACGGGGACCGGAAGGAGGATCTGCTTGATCCGTATCGCCTCTTTGCCCTCATATTCATCACGGTGCTGCCGGTAATACTCTCCGATCTCGTCATCAGTGACGACGAGCTTGGAGCGAATCTCCCTGCGAACAAGTTGCTGTCGCTGCAGTTGCTCCTTGAGTTCCTGCTTATAAGTATCAAAGGTCATCCCGTCTTTAGCCAGAGCTTGCAGGAGATCCGGCATCTGCATTTTTCTGCTCTTCAGCATATCCCTGATGACGCCCATGACTTCATCGTCCTTGATGATAATGCCTGATTTTTTTGCTTCCTGCTCGATGAGTTTGTTATCAATCATCCTGTTCAGGATCGTCGTTCTCCCCTCGGCAACAACCTTTTCCTTGTCTTTACCCGCGAGGCTCGCTTCAATCCTCTTCATATAGGGATCGAAGGTGTTGTTCAGTTCCGAGAGGGTGATGACGTCATCGTTCACAATGGCAACAATCCGATCTACAACTTCTCCTGAAACCGGAATAACCGCCGCGATCATCAGCATCCCCATGGCCATTGCCAGGCAAATCTTTTTCATAACATCCCCCATCAAAAAATGGTTTCGCTTTTCAGCCCGAAACGCTTACCACGATCATGCCTTTTTTACCATAGCTAAGGATTCGACAGATTTCCTGTCGAGACGATCCTTTTAAGATTGGCGTTGGGGACTATCGTCTTTCAAGGACCGCAGTAGATCCTTTATTGTCGCTGGAATCTTCATTCCCGTCAAACCCGGCAGGGGGACAATAAGCTTGAAATCCGGTGTAAGTTTCACCCCTTTGGCCACGGTCCGGGACAGCACGAGAATCCTGGCTGGATCGATGGGGCTGTCCGGCTGAAAAACAACCACTAGTTGCTTCCCATCGTAACCCATTTTCTTGCCTTTGAGTTCTTTGAGAAGATTTCGGATCCGGATCACTTCCAAAAGGTTGTCGATTTCTACAGGAACATAGCCGTAGCAATCCAAGAGCTCCGCACGGATCTCGGCAAGGTCCTCCTCGCCGGCGGCAAGGGAAACCCGTTTATAGGTCACCAGGCGCCGCTGTTCATCAGGCATGTAACCGGAGGGGATCATGGCCGGTATCCCCAGATTGATCTCCGGTTTGACTTCCTCGTTGATGACCGGCTCGCCCCTGAGTTCCCGGACCGTTTTCTCCATAAGTTCCGTATACAGCTCATAACCAACCGCCGAGACATGGCCGGACTGGGAAACGCCCAGGAGGCTGCCGCCCCCGCGAATCTCGAGATCATTGGAAGCGATCCGGAAGCCCGATCCCGGGTCCGAAAATTCCATAATCACCTGCAAGCGTTTCTGGGCGTCCCGGGAAAGCATGGCCCCTTTGGGAACGAGGAGATAGGCCCGCGCTTCCTCTTTCGCCCGGCCCACCCGTCCCCGGATCTGGTAGAGTTGGGCGAGGCCAAAGCGGTCGGCGCGATTGACGATCATAGTATTGGCAGAAGGAATATCCACTCCCGAACCGATGATGGTCGTACAGACCAGGACATTGACCTCCTTCTGGATAAAACGTACCATCGTCGCCTCGATCTCTGCGGCCTTCATCTGCCCGTGGAGAACCGCCACCCGAGCCCGGGGAACCAGCTTTTCAATGAATCTGGCCATAGAGTAGATGGAGCGGACCCGGTCATGGAGAAAGAAGACCTGGCCTTGCCGATCCAATTCCCCGTGGATCGCCTCTTTGATAATATCCTCGTTGAACTCGATGACATAAGTTTTTATCGGCTGGCGGTCTTCCGGAGGCGTGTTGATAATGGACAAATCGCGAATGCCGACGAGGGAGAGATGGAGGGTCCGGGGAATCGGCGTAGCCGTCAGGGTCAGGACGTCAACAAGGGTCCGGAGCTTTTTGAGTTTTTCCTTGTGAGTCACGCCAAAGCGCTGTTCCTCGTCGATAACAACCAGTCCCAGGTCCTTGAACTGGATATCTTTCTGGAGGAGCCGATGGGTCCCGACGACGATATCCACCGTTCCCCTGATGATTCCTTCCACAATCTTCGCCTGCTCGGCCTTGGTCCGAAAACGGTTGAGGACCTCCACCCGGACGGGATAATCACGAAAACGCCGGGAAAAGGTCTGGTAGTGCTGCTCCGCCAGGATGGTCGTGGGCACGAGGATCACGACCTGCTTTGCCTCCATGACGGCCCGGAACGAGGCCCGCAGCGCCACTTCCGTTTTCCCGAAGCCGGCATCGCCGCAAATCAGCCGATCCATGGGCTTGGTCCGGCTCATGTCGAGATGGATGTCTTCAATCGCCCGGGCCTGGTCCGGGGTTTCCTCGTATTCAAAGACGGCGCAGAATTCATTGTAAAGCCGGTCCGGAGGTGAAAATGATTGGCGGTCCATGACCTCCCGGGCGGCATAGACGGCCATCAGTTCCTCCGCCACATCGCGGATGGACTTTTTCACCCGCTCCTTGACCGTTTCCCAGGAAGACCCGCCCAGCCGGTCTATTCTCGGCGCCGCCCCTTCGGGCCCTAAATAGCGCTGGATCTGATCCAGACGATCCACCGGAATATAAAGCTTGTCCTGATCGAGGTATTCAATGAGGAGGAAGTCATTCTCGATACTTTCCACGGCAAGCTTCTGGAGACCGCGGTACAGGCCGATGCCGTGTTCCTTGTGAACGACGTAGTTCCCTTCCCTGAGTTCCCCGAAGGATTTAAGGAAGTAGCCCTCCCGGGCAGGCCGCGCACGCCGGGTGGCGATCTTCTGCCCGTAGATTTCCTCATCGGAAATCAGGACGAGGCGCAGGGCCTCGTAAACAACCCCGCCGGAAATCCTGCCTTCACAGATACCGAGACCACCCTGACCCGTTGACGGGGAAAAACTCTCTAAAAAGGGCTGATCGGCAGGCAGGAGATTATAGGGAAGCTGATACGCTTCGCAGAGCTGAACCATGCGTTGCCGCCCCTCGGAACCGCTACAGAGGAAAAATACCTGATAAGCATCCCGAATCCATTCCCTGATCCGCTCGGCAAGGGGAAAAAGGATCTCTCCGGCATCATCCTGTACCTGAAGCCCGGATTTGACCCCCGTATTGGTCGATATGTGAAAGGCCACGCCATCCGGGTGAATGCCGAGGGCCAGGTTATCGAAATGAAGGCTCTGGAAACCTGCCGTGGTCTCCGGAAGGACATCGCCAGTCCAATAGTGGGCCTCCCTTTCCAGATAAAACCTTTCCTCTTGATGGGCCTTCATGAGGAGTCGGTCGATCTCGTTCTCGAGACCCTCCCGGGAACGTCCAATCGCCATGGTATCGTCAAAGATCAGCAATCCATCGGGGGAAAAGTAATCCAGGAGAAAACCTGGCTGCTCCGCATCATCGTAGAAGAGAGGGAGGAGCAGGGGGTTGATGGACATGGTCAGGCCATTGGCCATCCGCTCCACCAGCCGGTCCCGCATCAGGCGCGGCAGCCCCAGGTCGTTGGCCCGCACCTTGATATGCTGGATCCCGAGGCTTTGACGGTCCGCGGTCATGACGATTTCTCTCGCCGGCGTCAATAGAAATTCGACCACCTCTTTTTTTGATCGCTGAGATACGGGGTCGAATTGCCGGATGGATTCGATTTCATCCCCGATAAATTCCAGACGGAGGGGGTGCAATGCGGGTGGGGGAAAGAGATCGACAACATGGCCGCGGACAGCGAATTCCCCCTTCCCTTCCACAAGGGAAACGCGGTGGTAGCCTCCCTGGAGGAGTTGAAGAATCCATTCGTCCCGGTCGATGAAATCCCCCATCGCAACCGGACGGATATAAGCGGCGAGAACCTTCTTAGGCGGTACTTTCTGGAGCAGCGCCTTCACGGGAACAACGGTCATGACGGGCTCTTCGGCCAGCAGACGGCAGAGAACCTCACTTCGCGACAATTCCACCTCTCGTTGCCAGGCAAAGAGGTCCGTCGAGACAACCTCCCAGGGGGAATAGAGAAAAACCTTCCCGGCCCCGGCAAAAAAGGTCAGGTCGCGGCAGCATTGCTTCGCTTCCTTCTCCGTAGGGGTAATGATCAACAGGGGTCTGGGGGTTTGTCGGTGCAGCAGTGCCATTAACAAGGACTTCGCCGCCCCTTCCACACCATGGACAGGAATGGATTTATCCCCGCGACCGATCCGGTTCAGCAGGTCTGCCAAGGCCGGATCGGGACTCTTTATTGCCTGACGAATAATCTTTTTCATCACAGGAAATTAAGATAGCTCCAGCATTCTGTCCAGGGACCGTTTGGCGGGAATCCTTACTGCTTCCGGAACCTTGACGATGTGCTTCATCTCCGCCAGGGAGACCAGGATATCTGCGAGGGTGGTATGTTTCATGTCTTCACAGAGCATCTCTTCCGAGGCCGGGATAAAGACCTTTCCCGGATAGCGATTTTGCAATTGGCAGAAGATACCCCTTTCCGTGCCGACAATCAATTTACGGACCTGAGGTTCCCCGGCGTAACTGAGAATGGCGGTGGTACTTCCGACAAAATCAGCGAGGGCCAGGACCGCGAAGGTGCATTCAGGGTGGGCGGCAAAAACGGCGTCGGGATGGATTGCCTTGACACGGCTAACTTGCGCTGCCGTCAGGTGATGATGGATGGGACAAAATCCTTCCCAGGGGATGATCGTTTTTTTTGTCCGTTGGGCGACATAGCGGGCCAGATTGCCATCGGGAATCATCAGCACCGGTCCCTCCCCCGGAATCGATTGAACCACTTTCAGGGCGTTGGCGGAGGTGCAGCAGATATCGCTGTGGGCCTTGATTTCCGCTGAGGAATTGATGTACGTAACCACCGTGGCGTCGGGGTATTGCCGCTTTGCCGCCAGTAATTGCTCGACCGCTATCATGTCGGAGAGGGGACAGCCGGCGTCGGCCCGGGGCAGGAGAACCGTTTTCTCCGGAGAAAGGATGGAAGCGCTTTCCGCCATGAAATGAACCCCGGCAAAGACAATCACCGCGGCATCCGTCTTGGCCGCCTCCATGCTCAAGCCCAGGGAATCTCCCAGATAATCGGCAATTTCCTGCACTTCATCCCGCTGATAGTAATGGGCAAGGAGAATCGCCTTTCTTTCTTTGAGCAGCTTGCGGATCTTACCCTGGATCTCTTTTTTATCCATATGCACAGCCCCGATTATTGTTTTGTATGCTAAGGTGGTCTTCCTATAATATAAACGGCTTTTCTTCAAGGGCAAACATGGGTAATGGTTGACAAGACCTCCCTTTTCATATAGTTTCTCCGACATGATCAGTGTTGATGAAGCCCTGAAGACCATTCTCGATACCATCGTCCCGCTGCCTGTGGAGAAAGTGAACATCCTGGCGGCCCTGGGACGGGTTCTGGGCGAGGATATCGTCGCCCCCCGTCACCTCCCGCCGACAAACAATTCCTCCATGGACGGTTACGCCGTCCGCGCCCGCGATACGGGGGGAGCAAAAAGCACAAGTCCGGTGATTCTGAACGTCATTGAGGACATACCGGCGGGAACAGTCCCCCAAAAGGCCCTTGCCGCTGGCCAGGCCTCCCGGATCATGACCGGCGCCCCCCTTCCGGAAGGGGCCGACGCCGTTGTCCGCATGGAAGACACCCAACCGGACGGCCGTCAGGTCCATATCCATGTCGAAGCCAGGCAGGGATTGGACATTCGCCTTGCCGGCGAGGATGTCCGGGAGGGCGAAACGGTTATCTTCAGCGGTTCCGTCATTCGTCCGGCGGAAGTAGGGATGCTGGCCGCCCTGGGACGCTCCTTCGTCTCTGTCTATCAGCGACCGGTGGTGGCAATCCTGGCCACGGGCGACGAGCTCGTCGATATCGACGAACCGCCCTCTTCCTGGAAGATTATCAGCAGCAACAGTTACGCCACCGCCGCCCAGGTCATAGAAAGCGGCGCCACCGTCCTGCAATTGGGAATCGTGAAGGACCGGCGGGAAAGCCTGATCGAGAAATTCCGCGCGGCGACCCGGGCGGACCTGATCATCTCCTCGGGCGGCGTCTCCGTCGGGGATTATGACCTCGTCAAGGACATTATGAAAGAAGTGGGCAACGCCATGCAATTCTGGCAGGTGGCGATGCGTCCCGGCAAACCCCTGGCCTTCGGGTCCATTCAGGGCGTTCCGGTCTTCGGACTGCCGGGAAATCCTGTTTCTTCCATGATTTCCTTTGAGCAGTTCGTCCGTCCGACCATACTTAAGATGATGGGACATAAGAATCTTTACCGGAAAATGATCCGGGCCACCCTTGAACAGGATCTTGCGAAAAGAGAGGGGATGCGCTATTTTATGCGCGGGCAGGTCCGCTGGGAAGCCGGGCGTTATTATGTAAGATCGACGGGGGAACAGGGATCGGGGATACTGAAATCCATGGTCCGGGCCAATGGACTAATCGTCCTGCCGGAACAGACGACGTCATTCCGGAAAGGCGAGGAAGTACTGGTTCAGTTGCTGGACAGATCCATGGAACAGACAGACCATCCCGATTATGTATAGGAAATCATGGCTCTGAATGGTATCTGAATAATTGAGCAGACAAAAAATATAAGACACTGTGTTTCAGTGCGGAAGTGCCAAGGTCACTGGTGGGCCTCCCAGACTTCAAATCTGGTGTGGGGCGCTAAAACCGTCCCAGGTGGGTTCGATTCCCATGCACTTCCGCCATTTAATTTCAATAGGTTAGCTGCACCAGCAAATCCTTTTTGTTTGCTATAGAGAGTATTTGTGGTCGTCTATACGTCCAGGTAATCTCTCAATTTACGAAGGGCTTGCTGATGCTTGGCCGGAGCCATTCGACCGATATTCAAGAGCTTCCATTGGACGGCGGGCAGGTTCTGGACCCCTTCCAGGCCGATCAGCTCCCATTGTGGCATCCCCTCTTTGACTGAAACGATGAATTGTCTTTCCTGAAGGGTCAGTTCTCTCGCAATCATGGAAACCAGGGTTTCTCTGGTCTTCTCCAGATCCTCGCAAGTCACCTCTTCCAAAGCCATATCTTGAAATTCGGTTTCGAAGACGGGTCGGATGTCGGAGAATCCCGGATCGAGAACCTCTACCATCGGCCGGTCATGGCTAATCAGGTAAACGATAAACGCCTTTCGCATGGCCTCGTTGAAAGTTCCCTCTCTGAGAAGCATCATGACATCGAAAAGATCCCGTGGGTGCTGGCGATCCAAGGCGGCGCAGATCTTCCCTGCGTAAAGCTCATTTTCCGAAAGTGTTCGACACTCCACGGAAAGTTCAAATACGCTCCGAGCCTTGGGGGACAGGGTCCTGCGTTCCGGGGGAAAGAGCGAGCCACGCATGACCAGATTCGGCTCGATCTTGATCCTCGCATCCTCTCGTTGAACCGAACATCCGCTCCAAAGATCGGCCCCCTTGATCTTCTTGGGAAAAATCTTCGTCCCCGGAATCCGATTCTCGACATTCCGGGAGATCCGGACCAGGGCGTCGCTGATCTCGCGAAGCGACAAATCGCGCTCGCTGATGGGAAGATAGACAAGGTCGATATCGACGGAAACACGCGGAAGATCCCTGACGAAGAAATTGATGGCCGTCCCGCCCTTCAGGGCAAAGACGGCCTCCCGATCGACCAACGGCAGAACCCGCAGGAGCAGTTCTGCCTGTCTGAAGTATACGTTATCGATCATGCGGGCATTCCTTCCCGATCAACGGGGACGGTGATACGATATTTTGGGTCATACCGGCCATGCGAGACGATCATCCGTTTTCCCTTCCCGAGATCGACTTTTGACAAATCCACCTTCGAGAGCCATTCGTGTTCCTGGCTCTCGGCCATGTAAAGAAAGAGCCTTTTCACCTTGACCGAGCGGCATGCCTCCAGCAATCCCTGAACAACTTCCGGCCTCAGTGTGACAAGGTTTCCCATGACCAAGCGGGCCTCGTCGAACCCGACTTTCCGGGGCACCAAATGAAGCATCTCCAGCATCGCCCGCTCCGGCGCCGATATCCGCACGGAAAAGTCCTTCTCCTTGAATTCGGAAAATCCCTCTCGGCTTTCCGGCGGAAAGAGATTCGTTCGTGTCACGACAAACTCAACGCCGAAACGATCCCCCGTAAACCAAGCCGGCAGGGCAAGGCCACGCGGACCATACAGGAAGACCCTCATTTGCCTCGCCGGCAGGTAGTGAGCATAGCCTTTCCGCTCCAGGGCCGTTTTCCCCCCGGCATGGACAGGAAGGCCCAATTGCGTTTGAAGCGTAAAAAGTGCACCCGGCCAGTCCACTTTGTCCCCGGAGCGTATGTAGGCGCCCCGGCCGAACGGCTCCAGCCAGCCGCTGTTCTTGTATTTTACGAGCAGATCCCGACCGAAGCCGGAAGCAACCAGGTAGGAAGTAGCGCTGGGGGCGCCGGTCGTCCACTGATTTATGAGGCGGTTTATTTTTGTCTTATTTTCAGTACCCATGGACGTCAAAAAGCCATATTTCTAAACTATTGTCAAGGAGAAGTTTGAATATGTTTACTTTAGTTGACCTATGCTCTTCGTATATGGAT
>JAPLJZ010000212.1 GCA_026388335.1 Deltaproteobacteria bacterium | reverse complement strand
GGTCTTGAGACCCAGGAAATCAAATTTAGTCAGCCCTACCGACTGGATGTCGTTCATGGAAAACTGGGTTACGACATCATCTTTGGCGCCTTTATACAGGGGTACGCGGTTTACCAGCGGCACATCGGAAATCACGACACCGGCGGCATGGGTCGATGAATGGCGGTTCAATCCCTCAAGGGCTCGAGAATAGGTTAAGAGTTTTTGAATACGTTCGTTCTTTTTAGCCTCTTCCTTCAGGCGCGGTTCCATCTTTATCGCGTCGTCAAGGGTAATATTCAATACATTGGGAATCATTTTCGCGATGGCATCCACCTCGCCATACGGGATATTCATGGCCCGGCCGACGTCCCGAATGACCGCTCTGGCTAACATCTTTCCGAAGGTTATTATTTGCGCGACGTTGTCACTGCTGTATTTTTCCGTTACATAACGGATGATCTCGTCCCGTCGCTCCTGGCAGAAGTCGATGTCGATATCGGGCATAGTCTTGCGGTCCGGGTTGAGGAAACGCTCAAAGAAGAGACCGTAACGAATTGGATCGATGTTTGTTATCCCGGTGGCATAGGCCACGAGACTACCCGCCGCCGAACCACGGCCCGGTCCGACCGGTATCTTCTGCTCTTTTGCGTAATTGACAAAATCGGCCACAATGAGGAAATAACCGGCAAATCCCATGGACTTGATCATGGCCAGTTCTTCGGTGAGGCGCTTTTCATACTTCCGGGTAACTTCCGTCTCGCCGGCAGGATTGATTACCGGGGCCAGACGATCGAGTCCCTCTTTGGCGATTTTTACAAGATATTCGTCGAGGCTCTGATCATTATCCAGCTTAAAGTGGGGAAGATAAAACTTGCCAAACTCCATGGTAAGATTGCACTTCTCCGCTATGGCAATGGTATTTTCAATCGCCTGGGGGCAATATGAAAACAGGGCTTTCATCTCCTCCGGGGAGCGGAAGAAGAACTGGTCCGACTGGAATTTCATTCGATTCGGATCTTCAATTGTCTTCCCGGTCTGGATACATAAGAGAATCTCGTGCGCCTCGGCGTCTGCCTGATTGAGATAATGGCAGTCATTCGTCGCTACCAGGGGGATGGACAACTTTCTGCTTATATCTATCAATCCTTCGTTGGCGATCTTCTGTTCCGGAAGACTATTCTCCATGATTTCCAGATAGAAATTCCCCGCTCCAAAGATGTCACGATATTCTTCCGCCGCTTTCAGCGCCCCTTCTGTGTTTCCCTTGAGAATGTGATCGGCAATTTCACCATGCAGACAGGCGCTCATCCCAATGAGACCTTCATGGTGCTGGCGGAGGAGCTCCTTATCTACCCGGGGCCGGTAATAATAACCTTCCAGATAACCAGCCGTCGATAATTTCAGCAGATTTTTGTAGCCCTGCATGTTCTTCACCAGGACAACGAGATGGCGGGAAGTTTCGCTTATGCCCTGGGAACTCTTTTCAAGGCGGCTGCGGGGGGCAACATATAATTCGCTGCCAATTATCGGTTTGATGCCATATCGATAGGCGTGCTGATAAAAATCGATGGCCCCGAACATATTACCGTGATCCGTCATGGCCACCGCGGGCATCTGATGTTCCTTCGCCTTCTTCAGCAGATCATCGATGCGGATGGTTCCGTCTAAAAGACTGTACTGGGTATGGACGTGGAGATGGACGAAATCAGTGTGCTTCATGCTAATCCAGCCAGTAGTTGGGCGCTTCCTTGGTGATGATTACGTCGTGGACATGGCTTTCACGAAGTCCGGCGGAGGTAATACGAACAAAAGTGGCTTTCTTATGCATCTCCGCTATGGTACGGCAACCAAGATAACCCATACCGGCCTTCAAGCCACCGACAAGCTGGTAAATACTTGCTGACAGCGAGCCCCGGAATGGCACCCGTCCCTCGATACCTTCGGGAACCATTTTAAGATTGCTTTCAATGTCATCTTGGTAATAACGGTCCCGACTGCCTGATTTCATGGCCTCGAGGGAGCCCATGCCGCGATAAACTTTGTAACTGCGACCCTGAAAAAGGATGGTTTCACCGGGACTTTCCTCGGTGCCGGCAAAGAGCCCCCCGATCATGACCGTGCTGGCCCCGGCCCCAAGGGCCTTGGCGATATCGCCCGAGAACTTGATGCCGCCGTCGGAGATAACGGGAATCCCTTTTTGTGAACAATACTTATGAGTTTCGCGGATTGCGGTCATCTGCGGGACGCCCACACCGGCGACAATCCTCGTGGTGCAGATAGAACCGGGGCCGACCCCTACTTTAACGGCATCCACCCCGGCCTCGATCAATGCTTTCGCTCCTTCCACGGTGGCGACATTACCGGCAATAAGTTCGCAGGTCGGAAATAATCTCTTGGTCTCCCGAATTGCATTGATAACTCCTTTGGAATGACCATGGGAAGTGTCGATTACAATCACATCGACGCCTGCGGAAATAAGCGCCTGCACCCGCTCTTCACGGTCAATGATGCCTACGGCGGC
This sequence comes from Deltaproteobacteria bacterium, assembly GCA_026388335.1. Lineage (GTDB taxonomy): Bacteria > Desulfobacterota > Syntrophia > Syntrophales > UBA8958 > UBA8958. The sequence continues at coordinate 8,117 of JAPLJZ010000212.1, read as the reverse complement.
GCCGACGCGCAAACGCCCCAGAGAGTCTTTGCTCGCGTTGGGATATTTACGTATTTTTTCGATGTCTTTGATGGTTATCAGGCCTTTAAGATTGTATTCGTCGTCAACAACCAGGAGCTTTTCAATTCGGTGTTTATGAAGGAGTTTCTTTGATTCTTCCAAAGAAATGTTCGAGGTAACCGTAACGAGATGATCTTTGGTCATCACATTTCCGACCGGCTGTTCCAGATTGGTCTCGAAACGGAGATCACGGTTAGTCAATATCCCCACCAGCCGCTTCCCTTTGACAACGGGAACCCCGGAAATGTGATATTCGTTCATCAGATTCAGGGCATCCTGAACCTTCTGTTCCGGGCCAATGGTTATCGGATCGACGATCATGCCGCTTTCCGATTTCTTTACCTTATCGACTTCAATCATCTGCCTTTCGATGCTCATGTTGCGATGAATGATGCCGATTCCACCTTCCTGAGCCATGCAGATGGCCGTTTTGGATTCCGTAACCGTATCCATGGCGGCGCTCAGAATTGGTATCCTAAGGGTGATATTGTTTGTCAAACTGGTTGATGTATCTACGTCTTTGGGTAATACGGATGATTCTGCAGGAACAAGGAGCAGATCATCAAATGTCAGGGCCTCTTCGATATGATCCGACAGCATGAAGATACCTCCATTGGTTTAGATTATTATAAAGATTTAGTTTCAATATTATAATGTTGTCCGTTAACCATCAAGTAAAAGCTCTCTTGGCCCTCATCATGTTCGATATGTTCGGCAAGCTGATAATAGGCGGCTCTTGAGAAGCGGGCCCTGAATGAATGTTCCCTTACCTGGCAATACATGACATTGTCAGAACTGATCCAAAGGGTGCCGGGATCCAAGGCTTCTCTTGTCTCATCGCACAGCAGGAGGTTTATGCCCGTTCCATTGCCGCTTTCCGTTCTTGAGTAATCAACCGCTTTAACAATATAGGCCGAATCTTCCACATCCACGAAACAACGGTCATTGGGAAGTTCGATAACATACCTTCCGTCGTCATCGAGATGCAAGTTCTGATAAAAATAATTAACAAAATCCCGACGAAACATTTCGGCGCCCTGGTAATACCAGACGCCCTCTTTATCGATTCTGATGTTACACGGGGGGGTGTTTTCCTGCTCCTTCAAGACTCTCCTCACTTATTAGAAACCGGTTCTGCTGTCAAGCAACAGGGTTACGGGGCCGTCGTTGAGAAGATCGATCTTCATCATGGCCTGAAATTTCCCCGTTCTGACTTTATGTATCTTCTCCTTGCTTTTTACTACGAAGTAATCGTAGAGCTTTTTCGCATTTATCGGCTCTTCGGCCTGATAAAAAGAGGGTCTTCTTCCTTTACGGCAATCCCCCAGGAGGGTAAACTGCGAGATGACCATGAACTCCCAATTTTTATCGAGAAGGGACAGGTTCATCTTTCCCTCGGGGTCTTCAAATATTCTCAGATTGATGATTTTGTCAACGAGATAATCGGCGTCCTTCGTCGTGTCTCCCTTTTCAACCCCGACGAAGGCAATCAGCCCTTGCTGGATACTGGAAATATTTTTGCCGCCTACAGCAACGGCGGCTCGATCAACCCTTTGGACGACTGCCCGCATGTTACTTTCCCGACTTTCAATGCGGCGGGATGTTAGCAGTAAAGCTCATCGCCTTCAAGTCTTTTATTGTCATGCCGCCAAATATTTGATAATCCGTCTCCGATGAGTCAACGCATCTTATTGATCAACCCTTGGATATACGATTTTTCCGCCTACGATTTCTGGATGAAGCCCCTCGGCTTGCTCTATATGGCCTCCTATCTGCGGAAAAACGGCCTGGACGTTCAATTAATCGACTGTCTTGATAGCGGCGCTCTCGATTTTATTTTTCCCGGAGAGGTCAAAAGGCCGGCAAGAAAACAAGGTGGACAGGGTAAGTTTATCAAGGAAAAAGTTGCCAAGCCGGAAGCCCTGGCCGGCATACCCAAACCTTATCATCGCTATGGACTTCCTCACCATGCCTTAAGCAGGATATTGAAGGGGGTTGAAAAACCTCAACTCATCCTGATTACCTCCATGATGACTTACTGGTATCCGGGCGTGTTTGACGTCATTTCCATGGTAAAGGATATTTTCCCCGCCGTACCGGTCATTCTGGGCGGGATCTATGCGACCCTCTGCCGCGACCATGCCCAACTTGCCGGGGCGGATCATGTCCTCCCCGGACCCGGTGAACGACATATCTCCTTCATCATGAACGATATCCTTAGAGAGACCGTCCGCTATGTTCCTGATGAACATGATCTCGATCAGCTCCCCTACCCTGCTTTCGATCTGCTGGCGGCGCCGGAACAGGTTCCGCTGCTCACCTCCCGCGGCTGTCCGTTCCATTGTACCTATTGTGCATCCAGGTTACTCAATAATTGCTTTGACAGGCGGAATCCGATTCAGGTCGTCAATGAGATGGTCCACTGGCAAGAGAAACTCGGGGTGAGAAATTTCTCTTTTTATGACGATGCCCTCCTCAGCGATCCACAGGAAATGGCGATACCCATGCTCACAGAGATCATCCGCCGGAAACTGGACTGTCATTTCCATTGTCCCAATGGCCTTCACATCCGCGAGATTACGCCTGAGATAGCCCGCCTGCTCTACCAGGCCGGATTCAGAACCATCCGCTTCGGGCTGGAAACCACTCACGAGCAACGGCAACAGGAGCTGGGCGGCAAGGTGGATAACGCTGCCTTCGAAAGGGCGGCAGCCTATCTGCAAGAAGCAGGTTATGCGGGAAATGAGATCGGCGTCTATCTCCTCTGCGGGCTGCCTGGTCAAACGGCCCGGGAAATAAGGGAAAGTATCCTTTACGTCCATGCCCGGGGGGCCAGACCAATTCTCGCCGAGTATTCTCCTCTACCCGGAACATTGTTATGGGACGACGCCCGCCGTGCATCTTCCTATCCCCTGGCGGAAGAACCGCTGTATCACAATAATTCCCTGCTCCCCTGTGCAAGCCCCTCTCTGACCACAGAAACTTACCATGAATTAAAAGGACTGACGAGGCAACCTTGACGTAATTGGGGACGGTTCTATTTATTGAAATATTATTGACGCGAAAGGAATGACGATGATCGACCAAATCCGGGATATTCTGAAGGGTGTTTTCGGCTATGAGACTTTCTGGCCCCTTCAGGAGCAGGTCATTGGTCATCTGCTGGAAAAAAAGGATGCCCTGGTCGTGATGCCCACGGGGGGCGGCAAATCCCTCTGCTATCAAATCCCTTCTCTTATTTTTGAAGGATTAACCATTGTAGTTTCACCTCTGATTTCCCTGATGAAGGACCAGGTGGACCAGGTGCGGGAGTGCGGCGTCCCGGCGGTTTTACTGAACAGTTCCCTTAGTATAGAAGAGTACCGGTGTCATGTGTCGCAGCTCCGGGCGAATCGTGTCAAGCTGCTTTATCTGGCCCCGGAGTCGCTGCTGACGCCAAGAATCATGGCCCTCCTGTCCTCTTTAAAGGTGGATTGCATCGCCATTGACGAGGCCCATTGCATCTCCGAATGGGGCCACGATTTCCGGCCGGAATACCGGCAATTGGCTGAGTTCCGGACGAAATTTCCCGGGGCGGTCTGCGTGGCCCTTACCGCCACGGCCACACCACGGGTCCGGGAGGATATACGAAAATCATTGAATATCAGTGATCTGAATGAATTCATCGGCAGCTTCAACCGCCCCAACCTCTTCCTTGAGGTAATCCAGAAAACGGCGCCCATTGAACAGACCCTTGAATTCCTGAAACGATATGCGAACGAATCAGGAATCATTTACTGTTTTTCCCGCCAGCAAACGGATGACCTCCATACAATCCTGCAACGGAAGGGCTATTCTGTCCGGCCTTACCATGCGGGCCTCTCGGACCGGGAGCGAACGGAGAATCAGGAACTCTTTATCCGGGATGACATCCAGATCATCGTGGCGACAATCGCCTTCGGCATGGGAATCAACAAGTCCAACGTCCGTTTTGTAGTCCATTATGACCTGCCCAGAAGCATCGACAACTACTACCAGGAAATCGGGCGCGCCGGGCGGGACGGTCTGCCGGCCCATTGTCTTCTCCTTTTCGGTTATGGGGATATCCGTAAGATCAAGTACTTCATTAATCAGAAAACCCAGCAGGAGCAAATGGTTGCCAATATCCTTCTGAATACGTTCATTGGTTTTGCCGAAACCGACCTCTGCCGTCGCATCCCTCTTTTGAATTACTTCGATGAGAACGATACCCCGAAATATTGCGGGATGTGCGACAACTGCCAAGTAGAGGCAACGGATCTTGTCGATCTAACCATCCCCGCCCAGATGTTTCTTTCCTGTGTCAAGCGGGCCGGCGAGTACTTTGGCGCCGGTCACATCATCGATGTGCTTAGAGGATCGAGCTCCCAAAAGGTTTTGAAATTCGGCCATGATCAACTCTCCACCTACGGGATCGGAACGGCTCATTCGACAAAGCAGTGGCGCAACATGTCCCGCCAGTTTATCCAGAAAGGGCTGCTGATTTACGATTATGACCACGGAACCCTGAAGCTCACCCAAAAAGCATGGGAGGTTCTGAAGGGAAAAGAGATCGTCAGGGGCAGACGGGAAGAAGGGAAAATAGAAAAGGGCGAGGTCCTCGGCCAGCGTGAAGGTGAATCGGGGCCCCATGATGCCGTCCTCTTTGAAATTCTCCGGAAGAAACGAAAAGAACTCGCCGACTTGGCGAATCTACCTCCTTTTACAATCTTTCATGACCGGACATTGAAAGAAATGGCCTTCAATTTCCCGCAGACTCGGGAAGAACTTTCCACAATCTATGGAATCGGCGTGGCAAAACTTGAGAAATATTCCGATACCTTTCTGAGGATTATTGAAGAATACTGCCAGGCGCATCAGCTCGTGGAACGCCCGAAAACGATACGGAGGAATTGATAAATGATTAAGAAGAAGTTTGTGTTCATGCTGGGTGCTGTATTGTTAACCATGTTTTGCTTCGTACCTTACTCAATGTCCCAAGAGAAAGGATTAAATACCTTCACCAGCCCCACGTTGGGGACGAAATTTGTTCTCATCCCTGCCGGAACGTTCACGATGGGTTCGCCCAGCGGTGAGCTGGGACGGTTCAGCGACGAGAGTCCCCAACGCCGGGTGACGATCAGCCAGTCTTTCTATATGCAGACGACGGAGGTGACCCAGGGGCAGTGGCAACGTGTGATGGGGAACAATCCATCGCATTTCAGCAGTTGCGGTGTCGACTGCCCCGTGGAAAATGTTAACTGGAATGACGTCCACGGCTTTATCAGAAGGCTAAACCGGCAGGAAGGGACGGACAAATATCGGTTGCCCACGGAGGCCGAGTGGGAGTATGCGGCACGGGCAGGGACGACGAAGCGATTTTATTCGGGAGACAATGACGATGATTTGTCACGCGCCGGGTGGTGTGGTAATTCCGGATCGAGGACGCACCCTGTGGGTCAAAAGACTCCCAACTCCTGGGGTTTGTACGATATGCACGGCAACGTCTGGGAGTGGGTGCAGGACTGGAAGGGGGATTACCCCTCCGGTAGCGTGACTGACCCAACGGGACCATCATCTGGCTCGTACCGGGTCAATCGTGGCGGCAGCTGGAACAACGATGCCAGGAGCTGCCGCGCAGCGAATCGCGGCGGTTACACCCCGGACTTCAGGAACTACCGTTTGGGGTTCCGCCTCGCGAGGACACAGTAACCTTTTTGGATTTTTACCATCATGGTATGAATGGTTCACAGTATTTAAGGGGGTGGACGATGGATGACGACGGAAACGAAAAAAAGATCTTGGCGGTAAAAGATAGTCATGAGGGCATGACTCGGAGGGGCTTTCTCGGCACACTCAGCACCGGTGTGGCGGCAACCATCCTCATGATGCCGACGTTTTCATCTGCCCTCCCCAAAGACAAAACGGGGGGTCCGCCTGTTCGTCCCCCGGATGGCTCGTTCAGCACCGAGGAGGCTTTTTTCGCCGAATTCGCGAATACGTTCACCATCGATCCCCATAACCGCTATTTCGCGGCGGCTCAAAAAGGTTCCATGCCCATACCCATCATGAAACGCTATAAGGAGGGCCTCGATCAGATCGCCCGTGACCCGTTCCCTGTCTACCTGGAGCCATCAGAGGAAACAAGGAAGAAGATCGCCCGCTGCTACGGAACGAACACCGACGAGATCGCGATCGCTCGCAACACCACCGATGCAATATCCATGGTCTTGAGCGGCATAGACTGGAAATCGGGAGATGAGATCCTTACATCAACCATGGAATATCCCAATTGTGTCGCTACTATGCTTCGAGTTGCGGCACGGTTTGGGATCACCATCCGCGAGTTCGGTGTACCGATGCGCTCGTCCGCTACCGCCGAAGAGGTCATAGAATCGGCACGCCGCCAGATCAGGCCCGGCAAGACAAAAGTCCTCTTCTTTTCCGCTATCACCCAGTCCAACGGCCAGATGATCCCTCCCAGCAGAATGGCCAAACTGGCCCAACAACACGGTTTGATTACTGTAGTAGACGGCGCTCACTACGGTGGGATGTTCGACCCGAAGCTCAATGACATCGGCATAGACTTCTGGGGCATTTCGGGTCATAAGTGGCAGTGTGGCCCCGGCGGCACCGGCATCCTTTACGCCCGCAACGGTCGCCATTCCGCTAATCCCGCCCCCTTGCCCCGGTTCCACCTCATACGGAGCGGGCAACTGGACGCCCCCCTCGACGGTTCTCGTCCGGCGGGTTTCGACATAGGGAATGCCCTCAGCATATACGGTTTCCCTGAATCGGCGGACTGGCGCGCGCTCGGTGAAGTGTGCGAGCTGTGGAACGTGATCGGCCGACAGCGTATTCAAAATCACATCCTTGCCCTGGCTGATTACTTGCGCCAACGCCTCGTTGCCCGGTTCGGCGACGGCTGTATGCTCCAGCCCATGAAAGACCCCGAACTGAAATCAGGCATTGTGGCCTTCACGCCCTTTGCCGATCGGTCCCAACGTCGGGACTCCAAGCTGGCAGAGGCCTTTCAGGAGCGCATGTTCAAAGAGCATCTCTTTCACCTGGGTATGGGAGGGCTTGACAGCCGCGGTCTTACCCGGGCCCCTTCTCCGGAGGCGGCTGTCTTCTTCAGTCATTGCATCCCCAACCGGCATTCTGTGACCAATGAGCCGGAACCGAGCGACATTCCCTTTCGTGCAAGCACCGGTGTTTGGCTTACCCGGCGCGATATCGATGTGTTCGTCGATGCCTGTGAGGAGACTACGAAGAAACTCGGGCTGAGGTGAGCACACATATTCAATCACCCCTATCCCGTAAGGTAATAGGGAGAAGAAAAGCTTGAGTGTATACTCTGCGGCGTTATTTTTGCTAAACTAACGCAGGAAGACTTCGGCCATGACCCAATATTGAAGACAGACATCAGCCTATCTATGTGATGGCTTTTCGACTTAATCCCTGATACATAGATCCGCAATATTCATCTACCCGACAGGGAGGAGAAAATTCTGCATAGTCTGTGAGCTGTCGGAGAAAAAAAGGGGTCAAAGTGGGAGGGAAAACATGGGATCAAAGCAGAAGCAGGCGCAAATCGGACAAAAGGAATCTTTCGAACGAAAGTTGAAAAATCGGCTGGCTCTCCTGTCAGAAGAGGGGATCGAATCTCGTAAGATTGATAAAGATTCGCTCGTAAAAAAATTGCGGGCAAATGTTGAGGCCATAAACACCAGGCTGAAGGCGATTGATGCCAACGAAAAGAAGAATGAAGAACTGGCAAGGATGAAGCTGGAAAAGGCAGCTGCCCCCCGGAAAGAGCCGGAAGGAATTAAAGAGAAGAAGGTAAAAGAAACCCCTGTTGAGGTTAAGGAAAAAAAGAAAAAGAAGTAATAGATTTCGGCAATTACAGAAAACTAGCAAGAACCACGGCAAAAGATTAAAAAACAATCAAGGTTTTCCATACCTTGGAATGGATAGCCGCGTTTTGTTCGCGTATCCCGAACAGGGGCGAGCAGATGGTGCAGTAAATTATCAAACGTAATGCCCAGCTGGATGCGTCT
>JAPLJZ010000146.1 GCA_026388335.1 Deltaproteobacteria bacterium | reverse complement strand
TCAGACCCGGCGACGATCAGGCAATCAAAAAAGGCGGCAGAGGGATTTAAAAAGATCTCCCTGAGTAAAGCCCTGTTCGTCTCCCGAGGCGATAATTCAGGCACCCACGCCAAGGAAAAAGAGGTCTGGAAGGCTGCCGGGGTCCAACCGGAAGGGCAGAAGTGGTATCAACAGACCGGCCTCGGCATGGGACAAACCCTCGGCGTGGCTGCTGAGAAGAAAGGTTACACCCTTGCCGACCGGGGGACCTATCTGTCCATGAAAAAGAACCTTGGCCTTGACATCCTCCTTTCGGGAGACGCCGTGCTCCTTAACATCTATCATGTCATCGAGGTCAATCCCGCAAGGTGGCCGAAAGTGAACGCCGCCGGGGCCAAGGCCTTTGCCGATTTCATGGTATCCAAACAGGTCCAGGACATCGTCAAGACATTTGGCGTCGAAAAATTCGGCTCTCCCCTCTTCTTCCCCGATGCGGGAAAGAAGGTAGAAGACCTGGGAAAGTAAAAGATAACGGGGAAAAGTTATCATGACTCTTAAGGAACGAAGCGAAAAAACGCCTGCGGTGATGCTCACATGGAAATAATCTTTGAGGGGATCAAACAGGCCCTTTCCCTGCTTATCAGCCTTGATCCGGAGGTTATGGGCATTACGTGGCTGTCCCTGAAGGTCTCGGGAACGGCCACCCTGATCAGTCTTTTCATCGGTATCGTCATCGGGACAGCCGTGGCCCTGACAAATTTTCCCGGACGGCAGATCGTCGTCAGCCTCATCAACACGGGGATGGCCCTGCCGCCGGTCGTCGTCGGGCTCTTCGTCACGATTTTTCTCTGGCGGAACGGCCCCTTCGGCGCCCTGGAGATCCTCTACACCCCCATGGCCATCATCATCGCCCAGGCCATCATCGCCACCCCCATTGTGATGGGCATCACCCTGGCCGCCATGCAGCAGTTACCCCGGAAGTTACGACTCCAGATCCTGGCCTTGGGAGCAACACGTTTTCAGATGGTCTGGATTCTCATCAAGGAAGCGAAACTATCGCTCATGGCTGCGGTCATGGCCGGTTTCGGAGGCGTCATCTCCGAGGTCGGGGCCTCCATCATGGTCGGCGGCAACATCAAGGGTTATACCCGCGTCCTGACCACGGCCACGGTCATGGAGACCAGCAAGGGCAATTTCGACGTGGCTATTGCCCTCGGCGTGATTCTCCTCATTTTAGCCTTTGCCATCAATCTGGTCCTGACCCGGGTCCAGCAGCGGGAGCGACCGCGATGACCGCGAATGCGCCAAGTTCGCCGATCCTGAGCGGAGAGAACATCCAGGTGCAGCGGGGAGGGAAGCGGATACTGGATGTCTCCTCCCTAAAAATCGTCCCTGGGGAAGTTCTCTCCCTCATCGGACCCAACGGGGCGGGAAAAACGACCCTCCTTCAGGCCCTCTCCCAGCTCATTCGTCTCGGCAAGGGGGATATTTATTTCCAGGGCAAAAAGGTCGGCGCCGACATGGCCCCCCTTGACTACCGCCGCTGCCTGGCGATGGTCTTTCAGGAGGCCCTCCTCTTTGATACAACGGTTTACGGCAATGTGGCCTCGGGGCTGAAGATCCGCGGCGTGAAGTCGTCAGAAATAGTTTCGATCGTAAATACCCGTTTGGAGCAATTCGGAATCGGGCACCTCCGGGACCGCTCCGCCAAGACCCTTTCCGGCGGCGAGGCCCAGCGGACAAGCCTCGCCCGGGCCTTTGCCATTCAGCCGCAGCTCCTTTTTCTTGACGAACCCTTTGCCGCCCTCGATCCCCCAACCCGGGAAGCCCTCCTCGAAGATCTCAACCGCGTCCTCCGGGCGTCGGGAACGACGGCCATTATGGCCACCCATGACCAGGTGGAAGCACTGAGACTGTCCGACCGGATCGCCGTGATGAACGAGGGTCGAATCGTCCAGATCGGCCCGCCGGCAGAAGTCATGAATCATCCCGTCGATGAATTCATCGCTTCCTTTGTGGGGATGGAAACCATTTTTGAGGGAAAGGTTGTAAATTGTGAACGAGGTACAGCCACGATCGCCGTCAGCAGCAGGAGCGCTTACCCGGCCGCCGACGCCCTGCCAACAAGCATGACCAACACCCCATCGTCCATGGCGGAGGCATCAGGTTTAGACGTGGATGGTCTGATCATCGAAGTGGCCGGTCAGGCCAAGGTGGGGGAACAGATTCTCTGCTGCATCCGACCGGAACACGTCACCCTCTCCCCAGGCGTGCGCACGGACCGGAGCAGCGCCAGAAACGCCTTCCCATCCGTCATCACTCGGATCAGCCCCGCCGGTGCCTTCTATAAAGTCCACCTGAACGGCGGTTTTCCCCTCGTGGCCTATGTCACCGTCCAATCAATCGAAGATCTGGACCTGCGCGTAGGGGCTACATTCACCGCATCCTTCAAGGCCACTGCCGTCCACATGATCCGGCGGGGCTAAGGGTCGTTCTTCTTAATATTCAACATCTTGATTCTATTTGACAAGCTGGGGTTAAAACTCAGATTATCCCTACTCGTAAATCTTCTCTTCCTCCGCGAAGGCCTCCTCGGCGTCCGCCTCGTGATCCCGGGGCCGGGTGTGGATCTCCTTGCCCAGGAATTCCCGGTACCATTCATGGGCCGTAATCATGGCCATGACCTCGCTCGTTCCCGTCCAGATGCTGGCCAGGCGGATGTCCCGGTAGATCCGTTCCAGAGGGAAAACGTTCGTGTAACCGATGCCGCCTACGACCTGCATGGCGTTGTGGACGACCTTCTGGCAGGATTCGGTAATGAATTTCTTGGCTTCGGAGACGGCACGGCGGATCCGGTTCATGTCCTGCCCCGTTTCCACCGCCCGGGCCGTCGTGTAAGCCATGGACCGGGCCGCATCAAGGAGCATGACCGCCTCGGCTATCTGGAAGCTCACCCCCTCGAAAGTGGCGATGACCTGGCCGAAGGCTTTGCGCCGGGCGGTGTATTTGGTGGCGATCTCGATGGCCGGGCGAGCGGCGCCGATGGTCATCATGGCCGTCCCGAGACGCTCGGGGATCATCATGGTGTTGAAGACGGCGTAGGCGCCATTGACCGTCCCCACGACGTTCTCTCTGGGAACAACTGCGTCTTTGAAGACGATGCGGGCGGTACCGCCGCCCCGGCAACCCAGGAGGCCATAGAGGTATTTTGTCTCCACTCCGGGTCCCCGGTCAACGATGAAGGCCGTAAGCGAATCCTGGGGCTTGGCGGCGGGGTCGAAGTTGGT
>JAPLJZ010000250.1 GCA_026388335.1 Deltaproteobacteria bacterium | reverse complement strand
TTTCTAATTTTTAGAATCTGGTGAGTTGGAAATGAAGACCTTCAATGTTAAAAAAGAAGAGATTATCAAAGACTGGTGTGTTGTAGATGCTCAGGGAAAGATTTTGGGAAGACTGGCTAGCGAGATTGCCAGCCGCCTCCGGGGAAAACATAAACCTATCTACACTCCCCACCTCGATACGGGGGATTTTGTAATTGTGGTCAATGCCGAAAAGATTCAACTGACGGGGAAAAAGCTCGCAGACAAGATCTATTACCGTCACTCTGGTTACCCAGGTGGACTGACGGAGACTCCGGCGGGAAAACTTCTTCAGGAGAAACCGGAAGAAGTTTTGAAAATAGCCGTGCGGGGAATGCTTCCGAAGAACACCCTGGGCCGGGCGATGCTCAAAAAACTGAAAATTTACAAGGGGCCGGAACATCCCCATGATGCCCAGTGTCCGAGAGTGCTTGAATTGTAAGACAGAGCTGAAGGAGTAAGAAAAGAAATGGGTGCCACAGAAAAGCGTTTTTATGCAACAGGAAAAAGAAAAACTGCCGTAGCCAGGGTTTACATGAAGCCAGGTTCGGGTGTGCTGGTCATCAACAAAAGAAATTTTGACGACTATTTCACGCGGGACAGCCTGAAAATGATCATCCAGCAGCCTTTGGAATTGGTGGGAAGAAAAGATCAGTTCGATTTGTTCATTAATGTCAAGGGCGGCGGTATCTCCGGTCAGGCGGGCGCCATTAAGCATGGCATATCGAAAGCATTGGTCGAGTACGACTTGGACCTGCGACCTGCCCTTAAACGGGCCGGATTTCTAACCAGGGATGCACGGATCAAGGAGAGAAAGAAATACGGTCAGCCCGGGGCAAGGAAACGATTCCAGTTTTCTAAACGATAATGACCGAGGGGGGCTCAGGCCTCCCTTTTTTTTGGAGGCGCAGGATGGTCAGGGTCGGAGTCTATGGAGCCAGTGGCTATACGGGACAGGAACTGTTGCGGTTGCTTCTCCGTCACCCGGCTGTGGAGGTGGTTGCCGTCACGTCGCGTCGATATGCAGGTCAGTCAGTGGCAGATGTTTATCCCGTTTTCACCGGATTGACGGACTTGGTATTCATGGACGCTTCTCCAGAGGAGGTTGCCGGCAGATGTGAGCAGGTCTTCCTGGCCCTGCCCCATGCAGTATCCATGAGCGTCGCCCCCCTTTTTCTTCAGGCTGGCAAGAAGGTCGTCGATTTGAGCGCCGATTTCCGTCTCCGCAGTGCCGACACCTATGCAACCTGGTATGGCCGTCACACGGCCCCCGAGCTACTCAGGGAGGCCGTTTATGGCATTCCTGAGCTATACCGGGAACAGATCAGGGCGGCGCGCATCGTGGCCAATCCCGGCTGCTTTCCCACCAGCATCATTCTCGGCCTGGCGCCGCTGCTTAAAGAAGGCTGGATTGAACCGTCCTCCATCATCGCCGATTCCAAGTCCGGGGTGAGCGGCGCCGGACGGGAACCCCAGGTTGCCTCCCTCTTCTGCGAAGTCGCTGAGGCCTTCAAAGCCTATAAAGTGGCACAGCACCGCCATACCCCGGAGATTGAGCAGGAGTTGAGCGTCCTTGCCGGCCGGGAACTACGGATTTCTTTTACCCCCCATCTGCTGCCGATCTCCCGTGGTATCCTCAGTACCATTTACGCCACCTTGTCCAGAAAGACTACAGCGACGGATGTCCATGACCTCTATAAGGTCTTCTACAAAAACGAATCATTCGTCAGGATATATAAAAAAGGCACTTATCCCAATATTTCTTCGGTCCGGGGTGCCAATTACTGTGACATAGGTATTGCCGTTGATGATAGGACAGGAAGGGTCATCGTGATCTCTGCCATCGATAATCTCATCAAAGGGGCTGCGGGTCAGGCGATCCAGAATATGAATCTCCTGTGGGGGATGAAGGAAAATCTCGGACTGGAGATGATTTCCCTTTATCCCTGATGGTTCAATCGTTTTTTTAGGGGCACATATATGGCACTGCGAGTTTACAATACGCTCACAAGGCAAAAAGAGGCGTTCCAGCCTATCGAATCCGGAAAGATCGGCATTTATGCCTGCGGGATAACGGTTTATGATCTCTGTCATATCGGCCACGCCCGTTCGGCGATCGCCTTTGATGTCATCAACAAATATCTGCAATACCTCGGTTTTGACGTTACCTTCATTAAGAATTTCACGGATGTTGACGATAAGATCATCGAACGCGCTCATGCGGAGGGATGTGACATCAAGGGTATTACCGAAAAATATATCGAGGCTCACAATCGGGACATGGATGCCCTGGGTGTGGCCAGGCCCACCATCGCGCCCCGGGCAACGGAGAATATTGAAGGCATGATCCGGCTGATCACAACCCTTTTTGAAAAGGGGCTCGCCTATGATGCTGGTGGCGATGTATATTATGCCGTCGAGAAATTTAAGGGTTACGGGAAATTGTCGGGTAGAAACCTGGAAGACATGCTGGCCGGCGCCCGCGTCGACATTAACGAAAAAAAACGCAATCCCATGGATTTTGCCCTCTGGAAAGCCAGCAAGGAGGGGGAACCCTGGTGGGACAGCCCCTGGGGAAAGGGCCGGCCGGGATGGCATATCGAGTGTTCAGTCATGAGTCAGCGTTATCTGGGCGAGACTTTTGATATCCATGGCGGGGGCGAAGATCTCATTTTTCCCCATCATGAAAACGAGATTGCCCAGTCTGAGGGGGCTACGGGCAAACCACTGGCCCGATACTGGCTGCACAACGGTTTTGTCCGGGTGAACAGTGAAAAGATGTCCAAGTCCTTGGGGAATTTCTCTACCATCCAGGACATGCTCATGGATTACCATCCCGAGGTACTGAGGCTTTTTGTCCTCCAGAGCCACTACCGCAGTCCCGTGGACTTTTCTGAGGAATCGCTACGTGATGCCAGAATGGGGATGGGCCGTTTCTATGCCACTCTCAAGTCCCTGAAGGACTCTCTTGCCAGACACGAGGGGACTATCGATGAATGGAAGGGGCTCCTGACGGAAGAACACCGTCAGGTTTTCGAAAAGATCATGACCCTTCCCGAACGCTTTACCGAGGCCATGGACGATGATTTTAACACGGCCCGGGCGATCGGACATCTATATGACGCTGTCCGCATTCTCAACAGTTACATGGCGGAAGGGCAAAACGAACCGGCCCCCGAGACGGTCTATGTCCTTGTCCGGTCCCGGGAAACCCTGCTGCGCATCGGCGCCGTCCTGGGGTTGTTTCTTGATGACCCGGACCATTATTTCGATACGGACAGAAACCGAGAAGTTCGTAAAAGAGGTCTGAATATCGAGGAAATCGAAGGTTTCATAGAAGCGCGCCGTCTGGCCAGGGCTCAGAAAGACTGGAAGAAAGCTGATGAGATCCGGCAGGCGCTTGTGGAAAAAAAGGTTAGTCTCAAAGACATTTCCGACCGGACTGTATGGAAAATCGAGTAGCTGCCCGAGAAGTTTATTGCCCCGATCCCAAATGGTGGCCCCATGGGGCTTTCCAAATCCGTCAATCCAAACTGCTGCAGATTGTTTAATCTCTTGCCTGCGCCCTGTTGAATCCAGTGGCGCGAGTAGTGGATGGATGTTTTTTATGCAAATGGATACCCAATCTGGATACTTATTATCCGCTTTTCCTTGGTCAATATAGGCAAACGCACAGGTGGTAGGGGCCGATATTAATGAATGATAAGTTAAAACAAGGGCATATATGTTACGTTTTAATTATGGCACGACCATTGCTCACCAAAAGGTCCAAAGCAATCAGTAATAATAAGGGACTGAAAGTATTTCGAGCCCGCTTTGTGCTGTAAAAACTTATGATCGTAAGTTAAAATATCTTGTTTTGCTGGTAAAGGAAATCTGATGAGGAAAGAATTTGTCGCGGTCTTGGTCCTCTTTTTCCCCCTTTTCTTCCCCCTGTTGGTGCAGGGTCAGGAAGAGGTCATAAAAAAAGGCGAAGCCCTGGATCTGCAAAGATGTATCCGGATAGGCCTGGCCAGGCACCCTGCCGCACTTTCCGCCGCCAGTACCGTCAGAGTCAACGAAAGTCGTATCGGCCAGGCCCGCTCCGGCTATTTACCCCAAGTAGGAATATCCTCAAGCTATTCCCGGACGGATCCCTATGCGGTTCCCGCCGGTACGGTTGCTCAACAGGCGGGTGATGTTTACAATCAGTATGGCACAACCATTTCCTTGAACCAGAATATCTACGATTTCGGCAAGACGGCGGCCCAAGTGGAGGTTCAGAAGCTCAACACAGGTTCGTCACGCCTAGATCTGGATGCCGTCCAGAAACAGATTGTTTTTAACGTCAAGCAGGCCTATTTAAATCTTCTCAAATCTCAGAAAAATTTGGAAGTAGGGCTGGAAAAGGTGCAGCAGTTTCATAAACATCTTGACCAGGCAAAGGGTTTTTTTGAGGTCGGAGTGAAACCGAAGTTCGATGTGACCAAGGCAGAGGTGGATCTGAGCAATGCCCGCCTGGATCTCATCAAGGCGGAAAATGCGCTACGGATTGCCCGCTCGACCTTGAACAATGCCATGGGATACCCCGACGCCCCGGAATACGACACCAGCCGTGCGGATTTTGTACCCCAGCCTTATGGGATCATTTTTGAAGAGGCTCTACAGAAGGCTTATCAGGACCGACCGGAACTAAAGTCCCTGGCGACGAAACGACAGGCCCAGGAAAAGACTGTTGAATTGTCAAAAAAAGGTTACTATCCCAATGTGACAGGTACGGCCGGTTATGGCTGGGGGGGGCAGAACTTTCCCTGGGATCAGGGCTGGAACATTGGCGCAACGCTGAACATTCCCATCTTCAGCGGTCTGTCCACAAAATATCAGGTTGATGAAGCCCGGGCGAGCCTCGAGGTCATCAAGGCCAATGAAAAGACCCTCCGCCAGGACATTTATCTCGAACTACAGCAGGCCTATTCTAATCTCCGGGAGGCCACAGATCGGATAAAGACGACTGAGTTGGCGGTCAGGCAGGCGGATGAAAATATGGAGCTGGCCAATGGCCGTTACGCATCCGGGGTGGGCAGTGCTATCGAGATTACCGACGCCCTGGTGGCATACAGCAATGCCCAGATTGCCCTGGCGGCAGCCATTTATGATCACAAAATCGCGCAGGCCAGTATTGAAAAGGCAATAGGTCTTCCATGAAGAAAAAATGGTATTTGCAGTCCTTATGATGGCAGCGACTCTTACCTCAAAAGCTTTCACCTGTGGCTGGGGATGCGAAAACTGGTAAAGGCGTTGATGGCCAGAACAGCCCGTTGGCCAGGAAAGGCGACTGTCCATATCTGTCAGGCAATGATAACTACAACTGGGGTTGGAATAGTTTTCCCATACATAGTGAGAAGCACATAAACTTAAAGATGATCGCTTTTAAAGAACCTGTTCATTGCACAACGTATCATCATTAATTTGTGATTCAAAGAATGTACCGGAGCGAGGAGTTGAAATGAACCAAACTCAAGATATTGAAAACAATCAACAAACAAGCATAAAGCGCGATCATCAGTTTTCCAATATGATCCACAGCCGGTGGATCTGGCTCGTGATCATCATCTGTTTAGCTGCCGCTGCTTACAAGATCTTCCTTATGCAAACAGCTGCACAGGTTGGGGCGCGAAACAAGGCCCAGAATGAAGCTCAGCGTCCCCTCCCAGTGACGGCGGTGGCGGCCAAGAAAGCCAGCATCGATGTCTATTTGAATGGGCTTGGTACGGTGATACCTGTGCAAACTGTCACGGTACGGTCTCAAGTCAGCGGGCAGCTCTTACGGGTGCATTTCAAAGAAGGACAGATCGTAAAGCAAGGGAATCTCCTGGCAGAAATAGATCCCCGCCCTTTTCAGGTCCAGCTCATGCAGGCCGAGGGGCAGCTTGCGCGCGATGAAGCGCTATTGAAGAATGCCGAGGGTGACTTGGCACGTTACAAGCAACTGCTTGCCCAGGACTCGATTGCCGAACAGCAGGTCACGACCCAGGATTCACTAGTGAAGCAATACCGGGGCGCCGTCAAAACGGATCAGGGGCAGATTGCTAATGCCAACCTTCAGATCACCTACTCGCGTATCACTTCGCCGGTATCGGGCCGTGTCGGCCTGCGGCAGGTGGACCCGGGCAATATGGTTCAAACGAACGACACGAACGGACTGGCCGTCATCACCCAGCTCCAGCCTATCACCGTTGTGTTTTCGGTCCCCCAGGACAATCTGCCCACTGTTCTGAAGCGTCTGCATACGGGAGAACCCTTGCCCGTTTATGCTTACAGTCAGGACGGCAAGGTGCTGCTGGCCAGCGGCAAGCTCCTCGCCGTTGATAATCAGATCGATACAACTACGGGAACCATAAAGATAAAGGCCATACTCGAAAACAAGGATAACGGACTCTTTGCGAACCAGTTCGTCAACGTGCGAATGAAGGTGGGTATCGTAAACGATGCGACCGTCATGCCCACCTCGGCGATACAGCGTGGCTCCATCGGCACTTTCGTTTATGTGGTGACGCAGGAGAAGAGCATCAGCGTGCGTCCGGTGCAGCTCGGCCCCACGGAAGGCGATAACGTTGCCGTGACCAGCGGCCTGTCGCCGGGAGAGTTTGTCGTCATGGTCGGAGGGGATAAACTACGGGAAGGCTCAAAGGTGGAGGTGGTCGCAAACGATGCCGCAGGCGCTCCGAGCCAAAAACGAAAGATTCCTCGTGACGACAACCGCAAGGGCGGGCGCTAATAACAGGACCGGGATATGCCGCATGCAATTACCGCTGACATTGTCTTGATAATGAAACAAACGACGATATGAATCCATCGCGTCCTTTCATCCTGCGACCTGTTGCAACATCCTTACTCATGATGGCCATTCTTCTGTCGGGCATCATTGCTTACCGGGTGCTGTCGATCTCGGCTCTCCCGCAAGTGGACTATCCGACCATCCAGGTTGTTACGCTTTATCCGGGCGCAAGCCCCGATGTGGTCACATCATCTATCACCGCACCCTTGGAGCGCCAATTCGGTCAGATGCCGGGTCTGAATCAGATGTCCTCCACAAGCTCGGGTGGGGCATCAGTGATCACCTTGCAATTCAGTCTTAGCCTGGACATTGATGTGGCGGAGCAGGAGGTGCAAGCCGCCATTAATGCTGCCGGTAATCTGCTGCCCACAGATCTGCCGATGCCGCCGATCTACAGCAAAGTCAACCCCGCCGACGCGCCGATCCTGACTTTAGCCGTCACCTCCAAAACCCTGCCGCTGCCGAAGGTCCAGGACCTGGTTGATACGCGTCTCGCTCAGAAGATCTCACAATTGTCGGGTGTCGGTCTGGTGAGCATGAGCGGCGGGCAGCGACCGGCTATTCGCATTCAAGCCAACCCTAAAGCGCTTGCCGCTTATAATCTGACCCTCGAAGACGTGCGCACTGCCATCAACACTGCAAATGTCAACCAGGCCAAGGGCAGCTTCGATGGCCCCGCCCGCGCATCGATGATTGATGCCAACGATCAGCTCAAATTAGCGACAGAGTATGAACAGCTCATCATCGCCTACCGCAATGGTGCCCCGGTACGTCTGTCCGATGTTGCCACCCTGCGCGATGACGCCGAAAATATACGCCTGGCCGCCTGGAGTGGCGAGGCCCCCGCAGTCATCGTCAATATACAGCGTCAACCAGGAGCAAATGTTATCGAAGTCGTGGACCGTATTAAGAAGATCATACCGCAACTGCGGGCATCTTTACCAAGTTCAGTTGAGGTAGCGTTACTCTCTGACCGGACCACCACCATCCGGGCTTCCGTAAAAGACGTCCAGTTTGAATTGATCCTGGCGGTGGCGCTCGTAGTCATGGTGATATTCCTGTTTTTGCGCAACTTCTCGGCCACCGTGATACCAAGTATCGCCGTGCCGCTTTCTCTCGTCGGCACTTTCGGTGTGATGTATCTGGCAGGTTTCAGCATCAACAACCTGACGCTGATGGCGCTCACCATTTCCACGGGATTTGTCGTGGATGACGCCATCGTCGTTATAGAGAATATCATGAGATACATCGAGCAGGGCGACTCTCCCTTGGAAGCAGCGATCAAAGGCTCACAGCAGATCGCTTTCACCATTATCTCCTTGACCATATCGCTCGTGGCCGTGCTGATCCCACTCCTGTTTATGGGGGATGTTGTGGGTCGGCTGTTCCGCGAATTCGCCATCACACTGGCCGTGTCCATCCTCATTTCGGCGGTTGTTTCCCTGACGCTCACGCCCATGATGTGCGCGAAACTGCTACACCATATCCCTGAAGCCGAACAGGGCCGGTTTTACCGTGCCAGCGGTCTGTTCTTCGAGAGAGTCATCTCTCGCTATGGTAAAATGCTCACCTGGGTGCTCGATCACCAGGGGATAACATTGCTGACGGCCATTGCCACGATTCTGCTGACGGTGCTTCTTTATGTCATTATCCCCAAGGGTTTCTTCCCCGTGCAGGACACGGGCATGATTCAAGGCATATCCGAGGCCCCGCAGTCGATCTCGTTTTCGGCGATGGCGGAACGTCAGCAGTCCCTGGCCAAGGTAATCTTGCAGGACCCCGCCGTGGAAAGTCTATCGTCCTTCATCGGCGTGGATGGAACCAATGTCACGCTCAACAGCGGCCGCATAATGATCAATCTCAAGCTGAAGGACAAACGTGACGCTGATGCGATGGGTGTCATTCGCCGCCTGCAGCCGAAGCTCGTCCAGGTTAAAGGCATATCTCTCTTCATGCAACCCGTGCAGGATCTCACGATTGAGGACAGGGTGAGCCGAACACAGTACCAGTTTACAATGGAGACCGCCGATCCGAATGAATTGAGCCTGTGGAATGGCCGTCTTGTCGAGAGGCTCTCCCGGTCGCCCTATCTTGCCGATTTGGCAAGCGATCTTCAGGATCAGGGATTGCAGGCTTATGTCGCCATTGACCGCGATGCTGCCGGGCGGATGGGCATCACGACCGCTGCCATCGATAATATATTATACGACGCCTTCGGGCAGCGGCTTGTGTCCACGATTTTTACTCAATCTAACCAGTACCGTGTCGTACTTGAGGTTCAGCCCGAATATAAGCGAGGGCCGGCGGCACTTAACGATCTTTACATTGCATCGTCAACAGGAAAGCAGGTGCCTCTGGGATCTATTGCCACGATTCTGGAAAAACCTGCGCCGCTCGTTGTTAACCATCTCGAACAGTTTCCCGCGGCAACCATCTCTTTCAATCTGGCGAACGGAGCCTCCCTCGGAGATGCGGTCAAGGCAATCGAAGCGACCGAGCGGGAGATCGGCCTGCCCATCAGCGTCAAGACCGGCTTTCAGGGCGCTGCCCTCGCTTTTCGATCCTCGCTTGCGAGCACCCTGCTGCTGATCCTCGCTGCCATTGTAGCCGTATACATTGTATTAGGTGTGCTTTACGAGAGCTACATACATCCAATAACGATTATTTCCACGCTGCCATCAGCCGGTGTCGGGGCACTGCTCGCACTCATGATTTCCCGCACGGATCTGGGCATCATTGGCATCATTGGTATTGTTCTCCTGATCGGCATCGTCAAAAAAAATGCCATCATGATGATCGATTTTGCACTGGAGGCCGAGCGCAAGGAGGGCAAGACACCCCGCGAAGCAATATTCCAGGCTTCCTTGCTGCGATTCCGGCCTATTTTAATGACCACCTTATCGGCATTGCTCGGAGCCTTACCGCTTATGCTGGGCAGCGGGATGGGTTCAGAACTGCGCCATCCTCTGGGTATAACGATGGTGGGTGGGCTTATCTTCAGCCAGATACTGACACTCTTTACCACCCCGGTGATCTACTTGGCCTTTGATCGTCTCAGCAGGCGCGTAACGGCTCGTTACAACCGCGCGGTAAGGCCTGAGGAAACTGACGAGCCCTATTCATGAATCTCTCATCTTCATTTATCTATAGGCCTGTTGCCACCACGCTGCTTACGCTCGGGGTGATGCTCGCCGGTATTGTCGCCTTTTTCCTCCTACCCGTGGCGTCTCTACCCCAGGTGGATTTCCCTACCATATCCGTACAGGCCTCCCTCCCCGGGGCGTCTCCGGAAACCATGGCCGCAACCGTGGCGACTCCCCTCGAACGCTCCTTGGGCCGTATTGCCGGTGTCAGTGAGATTACCTCCGTCAGTTCGCTAGGTTCAACCCGTATCACCTTACAGTTCGATCTTGACCGTAATATCGACGGCGCCGCCAGAGATGTGCAGGCGGCGATCAACGCAGCTCGCAGCCTGCTGCCATCAGGATTACCGAGAAACCCGACTTACCGCAAGGTTAATCCGGCGGATGCACCGATCATGATCCTGGCCCTGACCTCGGATACCATGACCCGTGGCCAGCTTTACGATGCCGCCGATACCATCCTGGCGCAGAAAATTTCTCAGGTGAAAGGTGTCGGCCAGGTAAACGTCGGCGGCAGTTCGCTGCCTGCGGTCAGGGTAGAACTGAACCCCACACTGCTCAACCGCTATGGAATCGGCATCGAGTCTGTGCGCCAGTTGATTGCCGCCTCCAATGCCAACAGACCGAAGGGCAACGTTGAAGAAGGAGACCGTCACTGGCAGATATATGCCAACGACCAGGCCAAAACGGCCAGGGATTACATCCCGCTTATCGTGTCCTACTGGAACGGCGCAGCCGTGCGACTCTCTGATCTGGGAGAAGTTGTCGATTCCGTACAGGACTTGCGGAATGCTGGCTTGTACAATGGCAAACCCTCCGTTTTGCTGATTATCAGCAAGCAGCCGGGCGCCAATGTCATTGAGACGGTCGACCGTGTCAAGGGCCTCTTGGCAGAGTTGAGGGCCTCGGTGCCGAGCGCTGTCAATATCACCCTCGCTTCAGACCAGACCACCACCATCCGCGCTTCGTTGCGTGAAATCGAGCGTACCCTGATCATTTCCGTGGGTTTGGTGATTCTCGTGGTGTTCCTGTTCCTGCGCAACGTTCGCTCCATGCTGATTCCCTGTGTGGCCGTGCCGGTATCCTTGATCGGTACGTTTGGTGTGATGTATCTCGCTAACTACAGCGTGGATAACCTGTCACTGATGGCGCTTACCGTTGCCACCGGCTTCGTCGTTGACGATGCCATTGTGGTGCTGGAAAACATTTCACGCCACATCGAAAAGGGGATGCAGCCTTTTAAGGCTGCCCTTCTCGGGGCGCGCGAAGTTGGATTCACGGTGCTGTCCATGAGCCTCTCCCTGGTTGCGGTTTTTATTCCCATCCTGCTCATGGGCGGTGTCATCGGCAGGATATTTCGCGAGTTCGCAGTGACACTCTCAGCGGCGATCCTTATATCACTTGTTGTTTCTCTTACAACAACGCCGATGATGTGTGCGCGCCTTCTCAAATCCGGAGATGATCTGAAACGCGGTTGGTTCTACCGAACCGGTGAACAGTTGTTTACGAGTTTGCTTTCCCGTTATGAGCGCTCGCTCGGCTGGGCGCTCAGACACGGGCCTTTTATGATGATCCTTTTGCTGACGACAGTGTGCCTGAATGTCTACCTGTATGTGGTTATCCCGAAGGGGTTTTTCCCGCAGCAGGATACGGGGCGATTGATGGGCAGAATCCAGGCCGACCAGAACATTTCTTTCCAGGCCATGCAACAGAAACTGGTCAGTATCATGAATATGGTCCGGCAGGACCCGGCCGTCGAAAGTGTCGTCGGCTTCACGGGCGGTGGTCAAATCAACAGCGGCTCCATGTTCGTGTCCCTGAAGCCTCTTGCCGAACGTAAAGTATCCTCCGATCGGGTGATGGCCCGCTTGCGCCCCAAAATTGCCAAGGAACCCGGCGCCAGACTTTTTCTACAACCGGTACAGGATATTCGCGTCGGCGGCAGATCCTCAGGCGCCATGTACCAATATACCCTGCAGGCCGAAGATCTCACAGAATTAAGAAAATGGGAGAAGCTGATTCGGGATGCTCTGGGTCAACTCCCGCAACTGGTGGATGTCAACACGGACGAGCAGGACAGAGGGTTGCAAACCGCTGTTGCCATTGACCGCGATACTGCTTCTCGCATGGGGGTGACAACGGCGCTCATCGATGCCACCCTAAATGACTCCTTTGGCCAGCGGCAGGTGTCCACAATCTATAATCCGCTTAATCAGTACCGGGTTGTTATGGAAGTGGCGCCGCAGTACGGGCAGGGTCCCGAGGCGCTCCGTGATTTATATGTTCGCGTGCCTTCCAGCGCACAGTTTCCGGGGGGAGCCCCAGTGCCGCTTCTGGCCTTTGCATCCTACGGGTTGAACAATACACCCTTGTCGGTCAATCACCAAGGGCAGTTTGCAGCCTCCACGATCTCTTTCAACCTGCCTCCCGGCATCTCGCTCTCGGAGGCTACGCTGGCAATCAGCGATACGATGAACCGCATCGGTGTGCCGGGCTCCATAAGGGGCAGCTTTCAGGGAACGGCCCGGACATTTCAGGCATCCCTGCAAAGCCAGCCCTGGCTGATCCTCGCCGCTTTGGTCACTATCTATATTGTGCTCGGCATCCTGTATGAAAGCTATGTCCATCCGATCACCATTATATCCACATTGCCCTCAGCCGGTGTCGGGGCCATCCTGGCCCTGATTATATCCCGGACGGAATTCAGCATCATGGCGCTAATCGGAGTCATCCTGCTGATCGGTATCGTGAAGAAGAACGCCATTATGATGATCGACTTCGCCCTGGATGCGGAACGAAAACAAGGGAAAAACTCCCGGGAGGCCATATACGAGGCATGCCTGATTCGTTTCCGGCCGATCATGATGACGACCATGGCGGCACTGCTTGGTGCGATACCGCTCATGCTCGGTGCCGGGGACGGGGCCGAATTGCGTCGACCACTGGGTATTGCCATCGTCGGTGGACTGATTGTGAGCCAGATGCTTACA
>JAPLJZ010000012.1 GCA_026388335.1 Deltaproteobacteria bacterium | reverse complement strand
GTATGTGAAATGGCAGGAGAAGAAAGAGAAGGAAGTTGAACAGGTTCAGAAAGGCTTGTTCGATTAAATAAGTAGAAACCCATGGTACCTTCCAGGACTAAATACAAGCCACCGCCTCAGGCGGTGGTCATTGACTTATCGGTAATGTCCGGCGGTGGTATCGGCCTACCGAGTTTGTCAAACGGTTGAAGCCCATTAATAACGTGATCGAATAGTTCAAACGGCAGGATATCCAAACAAGTTAACAAATCTTTCCCAGTCTTAAAATTTGACATCGTCCTTCCCTCTCTTAGTCCCCTTAGTGACCCAGGAAAACAGGGGAGGGGTTCCCCCTGCTTGTCGCGCCGTCGCGCTATCCCTGGTCTGTTCTGTTTACGCTCCTACGGCTTCTTTCCCTTCCTGATCATCCGCTTTTGCTGCCTGTTCAATGATATTCCCGGCCAGCGTTGACGCCTTTCTCATCGTCTCATCCCGAAGGTGTGCATATCGCTGCGTCATAAGCGGTGACTTATGGGTAAGAAGTTTCTGCAGGGTGTAAAGGTCAACCTGCCCCGATGATGCCAACATGGAAGCGTAGGCATGACGAAGGCCATGCAAAGGGCGGAAATCGGAAGAAAGACCGGCCGCATCACGTATCAACCGTACTCGAACATTTATAACATCGTTGAGAGGTTTGCCGTTCTTCCTGATAAAGACATGATCCGCTAACCTCGGGTGATTCTCCAAGATAACCCGTGCTTGTTCATTCAAAGGAATCTTCTGGCTTTTACCGCCTTTTGGATCATGGGTTATATGGATAAAGCCTCTGTCAAAATCAACGTCATTCCAGGTCAGCTTCATCAATTCACCGCGCCTCATTCCAGTAAATAAGGCCATTTTCATAAAGTCCGCAGCTTCTTTATCGGGTGACTTTTCCATGGCACCTAAGAGGTTCTTAATCTGATCCGAGTTCAAATCTTCCGTCCTTTGATTGTCAACTCGTGGTAATTCGATCTTAAACTTGATTCCTTGGCATAGCTGCTTTTTAACGCCGAAATTGCATAGCCGCCTTAAAAGCTCAAGGACATGTTTCGCTGTTTGGGGCGATCTGACCTTCATGATATTGATGCGAAGTCGGTCCACGTCAAGCTGATGCAGCTCAGAAGGTTCTTTTTTGCCATGCTTAGGTTCCAGGAATTTTTTAAACCGGTAGCCATCGTATTTTATGGAGTTCGAATCCGGTTTCTGTGCCTTGTATTCATTCCAGAGACGGGATAAAGTCCATTTTTCTTCATGTGCAAGTTTTGCCGCCTTCGCTGCTTTTCGCTTTTCCGTGTTTGGTAATTCCTTTCCTCTCATCCTGTCTGCCCTTACCCCTGCCGCTTTCGCTTCTGTCATGTCATCGGCAAACTGGCAGCCCGCCTTTTCCTCGATCTGCTTACCGTCGCGTCGATAGAGGATGTAATAAATTTTCTCTTTCCCCCTGGCCCCGTCTGCCATGATGAAATACACACCCGGATGTTTTGTCTTTATTCGTTCTTGTCTTGGCATTGAAAACCTCCTTTCAATAACGACGCGCTTCTTGCTTCCCCAGCGCTATCCCCAGCAGTTAAAGCAAATATACGGGTATTTTACGGTATGTCAAGGGAAAAGATTGATGTGTAAACTATTGAAATTACTTATACTGAAAAACGAGAAGGTAAATCACGGTAAAACAACATGTACGGTCTGAAGACCCATTGATCATTAACTGAAATGATTTCAGATCGGCAGTTTCAGGATTGCTCTGGTTTCTGCGGGTGAGGCGATCTCGCTGCCATATTCCCTGACAATTCTGATCACCCTCTCCACCAGCTCGGCGTTGGTTTTTGCCAGCACTCCCCGGCGCAAGTAAATGCTATCCTCCATACCCACCCGGATATGGCCGCCCATAATCAGGGCCATCATGGCCATCGGCAACTGTCCTGTCCCGATCCCGATATTAGACCAGGTGGCTTCCGGGGGGAGGTATTCGTAGATATGGAGGAAGGCCTTTGGCGTCGCCGGGGCGCCCCAGGGGGTTCCCAGGACAAACTGAAAATGAAGGGGATCGGCGAGTTTTCCCTCCTGGCGCATTCGGAGGGTGGTCATCATCATGCCCAGATCGAAGATCTCGATTTCCGGTTTAACACCGGCCGCCGCCATCATCGCGGCGGCCTGATTGAGAAAA
Organism: Deltaproteobacteria bacterium; assembly: GCA_026388335.1. GTDB lineage: Bacteria > Desulfobacterota > Syntrophia > Syntrophales > UBA8958 > UBA8958. Next base: position 54,392 of record JAPLJZ010000012.1, on the reverse strand, counting down.
TCCGGGGTGTTGATAAAAACGTTTCCCCCGAGGTTGATGGAACCGGCGTCGAAAGATGCCAACTCCGGTTTGAGGGCTAGGGGAGCGAGACGATCTTCAATAGGGAGATTTCGTCCCGGGATGCCGCTGGTCGTGAGGCTGAGGATCAGATCGGTTTTTTCACGGATCGGTTCGACAGCCCGACGGAAAAGCTCGACATCCTGGCTGCCCAGACCTGTTTCAGGGTCCCGGACGTGGAGATGGACGACGGACGCCCCGGCCTTCCAGGCCTCGATGGCCGATTGGGAAATCTCTTCCGGGGTGATGGGGATATAGGGGGCAACATCCCGCATCATGCGGCTGCCGGTAATGGCGGCGGTAACAATGACCTTGTTCATGATGACTGGATTTCCCTGGATTCTCCCCTTCACGGGGATGATATTTATGTGAGATCGAGTTCTTTTGAAATCTCCGCGATGGCCTCGTCAAGGATGGCCACAAGTTGATCGAGCTGTGCTTCCGTGATGATAAAGGGTGGCGCGATCAAGACATGATCGCCCCGCATGCCGTCGGCGCCCCCGCCGCCCGGATAGACAATCAGCCCCTTGTCAAAGGCAAGGTTGCTCACGAGGGCGTTGATCTTCAGAGTGGGATCGAAGGTTTCCTTCGTTTCCCGACTGCGCACGAATTCCACGCCGGCGAAAAGCCCCAGACCCCTGACGTCCCCCACGATGGTATGCCTGTATAGAGTCTTCAGCTTTTCAAGTAGATATGCACCCATTTTTGCGGACCGGGCGACCAGATCATGACGGTCGATGTAATCAAGCACGGCGATCCCCGTGGCGCAGGCCAGGGGATTCTGACTGTAGGTGTGGCCGTGGACGAAGTTTCCGTTTCCCTTTTTGATGGCCGCGTGGACGACCTCGGTGGTAATGACACCAAAAACAGGGTAATATCCCGCCCCAAGGCCCTTGGCGCATACGATCATGTCGGGGGCAACCCCCCAGTGTTCGATGGCAAAGTTACGGCCGGTCCGGCCGATGCCGGTCATGACCTCATCAACTATCAACAGGACGTCATAGCGGTCACAGATTTCCCGGATTTTCTGAAAATAGCCGTCCTTGGGAACCAGGGCCCCGGCGGTGGCCCCCACGACCGGTTCGGCCATAAAGGCGGATACGGAATCGGGACCCTCATAAAGGATCGTCTTTTCCAAATCGCCGGCGCATTCGAGATCGCAGCTTTCCTGCTTCCGGCCAAAGGGACACCGGTAACAGTAAGCCGGAACGATATGAGGCGTATGCTGGATCAGAGGCTGGTAGTAGCGCCGTCGCCCCGTATGTCCGCTCAAGGCCAAGGCCCCCAAGGTATTGCCGTGATAGCTCGTCCAGCGGGATATAACCTTGAATTTCATGTGCTTGCCACGGTCCACCTGATACTGGCGGGCCATCTTGACGGCTGTTTCAACTGCTTCCGAGCCCCCGGAGAGGAAATAAACCCGATTCATGCCGGTCGGGGCCATGTTGACGAGCCTTTCGGCAAGTTCGACGGCGGCCGGGGAGGTGAACTGGGAGCCATGGGAAAAGGCCACCTTGCCTAACTGCACAAGCATGGCCTCTTCGAGATCCCGGAGGCCATGCCCGAGCGCGGCGACTACCGCCCCGCCCGAACCGTCCAGGTAGGCCTTCCCTTCCGTGTCATAGAGATAGACGCCGGCGCCGCGCTGGATGGACGGATAGAAACGATTAAGATTCCGGTAAAAGACGTGATCCTGATTCGGTTCTCTCTTCATGTTTCCTATTTTGCGTAACGGGTTCTCAAGTTGGACAACCCCTTGAAATGCTTTCTTTCTTCTTCGATCACGTCGTCGATGACGGCATGTTCATTTGCAGAAACAAAGCGTTTGATTTCATGGTAATATAGGATGGAATCAAGCTCCCGCTGCATGGCGAAATCAATTGCCGCCAGGGTATCCTTTACCTTGGCCAGTTCCGCTTCCAGCATACCCTTCTTGAAGATGATCTTGTTGTCCACGTAATCGTGCAGGTAGGCTGCATATTCCCCATCGTAGGTCTCCGGGGGATTGTCCTTGTCCATGGCGGCAAAGATCCTGCTGAAGGTCTTTTTGTGCTGAAACTCTGCGTCCGCCAGATCGCTGAATATCTTCTTCGCATCCTCGTCTTTGGCCAACTGCATTGCATAGCGATAAAAATGTTCCCCGTTCTCCTCGATACGCACGGCAATTTCCACAATGTCACTGCCTCTGAAAGCGCCCATACTAAACCTCCTCGAATTTCAATTTGTGAATATATAAAGGAAGACCGCTCCTTTCACAACCACTTTTTTCTTCTAAAAAAGAGGACCATGAAAAGGGCGACGGTAATCATGATTCCCCACACCATGAAATATCCCCAATGCCATTCCAGCTCGGGCATATACTTGAAATTCATGCCGTAAACCCCGGCCAGAAAAGTCAGGGGCATGAAGATCGTGGCGATAATGGTCAGCACCTTCATCACCTCATTGAGCCGGTTGCTCACCGAAGACAGATAGATATCGAGCATGCCGGAGAGCATGTCCCGGTAAGTTTCTACGGTATCGATAAGTTGGATGGTATGATCGTAGACGTCCTTCAAATATAGATCGGTTGTGGCGTCCATGAGGGGTGAATCGGTCCGCTGGAGCGCGCTAACCGCTTCTCGTAGCGGCCAGACGGACCTTCTTAGATAAAGCATTTCCCGTTTGATGTTCTGGATGGCAAGCAGGGTATCTCGCCCCGGGCTGGTGACAAGTTGATCTTCCAGGGATTCGATATTTTCTCCCAACTTTTCGAGGAGGATGAAATATTGATCAACAATGGTGTCGATGATGGTATAGGCAAGGTAATCGGCGCCGGCCTTTCTGATCCTGCCCCGGGCGTCGCGGATTCTTTCCCGGATCGGTTCCATGAGGGGGCTTTGCTTTTCCTGGAAGGAAATAAGAAAATGGGGACCGAAGACAATACTGATCTGTTCCGGCAGAAGCTGTCCTCCCGTTTCCGGTGGTAAAGAAAAGTCCTTCAGGACGATATAGATGTAGTTGCCGAAGTCCTCCATTTTGGGACGCTGGTCGGTATAGAGGATGTCTTCGAGGGTCAGGGGATGGAGATGATAAAGGTCCCCCAACTTTTCCATGAGGCCGATATCATGAAGCCCCTCGACGTGTAGCCAGGTAACAGCCTCCGACTGCTCCTGAAGGCCGCGGCATTCCTCGATGCCTGTCAGCGTCTTTTCCTTAACCTCCTGATCGTTGTAAACCATCAGGGAGAGCAGCGGCTGCTCGGTATGCCTTTCCCCGACATGGACCAGAGACCCCGGGGGGAGCCCGGTTTTCGCAATTCTTGTCCGGTAATTTTTCCGCATGGCGTAACCTTTCCCATTAATGGGTCAAGATTTAGTCATCATTGCCGGGGAAGTCAATGGGAAAAAACTGCTTACCGATCTTTATATTGACAAGGTGCAAGCTTCGTGTCTCAATCTACCATTAGACGAGACGCCGAGCCGGGAGCTGATTGCCGGCAAAGTTATCATTGGTGGCGGTAAAAAAGAGAACGGCCGGATCAAAGAGAAAAGGATGAACTAATGTCAGAAAAGAATCTACGCCCCAACAGCGTCTATATTTCCACACCCATCAATGTCTTGGTGGAGGGGTATTACGAGCAGAACATCACGATCGGCGAGGTCAGGACACATGGCGACTTCGGCCTGGGAACCTTTAACGATCTGGACGGCGAAATGGTTGTCCTGGACGGTGTCGTCTATCAGGTCGCCGCGGACGGAACAGTGGTCGTCGTTGCTGATGACATTCTGACGCCTTTTGCCTGTGTGACGTTTTATCAGCCCGAAACATTCGATGAGATCAACGAGGCAGCTATGATCTCAAGGGGACAGGTTTCCCATCTTCCCTATGAAACCTTCAATTCATTGCTGGAGCGGCTTCTCCCCTCGCCGAATATGCTCTACGCGATCAGGATCGATGGCCGCTTTTCCCATGTCCGGACCCGCTCCGTGCCGAAACAGGAAAATTACCGTCCCCTCGTCGAGGCGACGAAGGATCAGGTTGTTTTTGATTTTTATGACATCGCCGGGACCTTGTCCGGTTTTTACACGCCTCCGTTCATGCCTTCTCTTAATGCCCCGGGGTATCATCTTCATTTTATCAGCGACGACCGACGCCAGGGAGGGCATCTTCTCTCTTGCGCCATACAGTCTGCCCGGATTGGCATGCAGCATATCCCGCTCCTGGAAGTAGCCTTGCCGGTGACCCTCGATTACCTCACTGCGGACCTGAGTCGGGATACGAGAAAGGATTTACAGAAGGCTGAACAGGAATAGGGAGATTATTTGAATATACTGAAACCTCTGATCATGATCATGGCCATCTGTCTGGCGGCGTCTTTCGCCTTTGCCGGGGAGTCTGTTGAGCTGAAAGTTTTGGGTGTCGACGGCGACGTGCTGAAAAACGTCAGGGCCGCCTTGGCCGTTCCTGCCGGACTGGTCAAGGATGGTAAGGTGGATGTCTTATGGCTCGATCATTTCCAGGAGCAAATCCCCCGGAAGATACAGGAAGCCCTCGAATCCCTCGGTTATTACAATGCCGTAGCGACTGTGTCTCGGGAAATGACACCGGAAGGGATATTCCGTGTGATCGTGACGGTCGCGGCGGGGGAACCGGTGCGGGTGAGAAGGGTAACTGTCCGTATCGAGGGTCCCGGGGAAGGGAATGCGGCTTTTCGGAATGCCATCGAAAAGTTTCCCCTTAAAAAAGGCGACATCCTGCGTCATGATGTCTACGAAGACGCAAAAAGGGGCATTTACGATCTCAGCATCGGTATGGGCTACCTGAATGGCCGCTTCTCCGTCCACGATATTCAGGTGTTGGTTAGTCAATCCTGTGCGGATATTGATCTCGTCTATGTGACCGGCCCCCAATATTTTTTTGGAAAGATCAATTTTTCCGGCGCCCCCGGGTATCCCCAAAGGTTTCTTAACCGGTATGTTGCATTCAAGGAAGGGGACGTGTTCTCTTATGAAAAGATCTGGCAGACCCAGAGAAACCTTACCCTTGCCGACCGTTATTCCGATGTCCCGATTGAGACGGACAAGGAGAAGGCTCAAGAAAACCGGGTTCCTGTGGAGATAAAACTGACGCCTTTACCGGAAAAACAGGTGAAAATCGGCGGCGGCTACGGCACCGATACGGGTCCGCGGTTTTCTGTCAATTACCGGGACAAGAATGTCTTCGGCGCCGGTCACCAGTGGGATACGGGGCTGAATGTAAGTCCTGTCCTTCAGGGCGTTGCCATGGGATATACGGTGCCGGGAGCAGATATCCGGACTTACTCGGCCCTCAAAGTCAATCTCAAACGGGAAAACACCGACACCTACACAACGAAGGAGTTATCCATGGAACTGCAGCATGTCCGTCCCTATTTCTTCGATAAGTCCGGGGCCATTTTTCTCCAGTTGCTGCGGGAAGATTCCGACGCCGGCGATCAAAAGACGAACACCTTTTCCCTGATGCCGGGATTCCGCGTGTTTGACCGCCAGTACGACCATCCGGTGCAGCCGACTAAGGGTTTCTCCTATTTGGCGGAAATCAGGGGGACCCATCAGGACCTTGGCTCCTACACAGGTTTTATCCAGGGCACCCTCACCGGGAGTGGCCTTTATCCCCTGATCGGGGGGTTTTCGCTCCTGACAAGGCTTAATGCAGGCGCCACGCTACAAAACGAGGGATCGAAGGATCTGCCCATTGCCATCAGGTATTTTGCCGGCGGTGACAACAGCGTGCGTGGATATGCCTATCAGTCTCTGGGGGCAAAGGATGACAAGGGTAACGTCGTGGGTGGTAAAAACACCCTTGTCGGAAGCGTCGAGGTGGAACGTAGGCTCTGGAAAGATTGGGGCGCCGCCGCTTTTTATGATGCCGGCAATGCCTTTAACAGCTTCCGGGAAATGGACCTTGCCCAAGGGGCCGGAATCGGCTGCCGGTATTATACCCCCGTCGGTCCCATAAAACTGGACATTGCCAGGCAGATTGGAACACCCGAACCGGTGTTCCGCCTCCACCTGGGATTCGGATTCACCCTATGAAAAAAGCGATTGTACCCCTTGCCCTTCTTGCCACGATCCTCGTGTTTACTGGAATCGTGGTCTGGCTTTTCTATACCGAGACCGGGGCGCAATATCTTGTCACCCGCCTCATTCGTTTCGTTCCCGCCCGGATAGAAACCGCCGGGATTTCAGGAACCCTGGCGTCGGAACTTGCCGTTCGGGACCTGCGGGTTATTAGTATTAGTAAAGGACATTGGCTTACGATCGGAAAGGCGAGCGTGCAGTGGCGGCCCTGGGAGCTCCCCCTGGGAAAGGTCGTGCTGGCTAAGCTGGTTTTGAGGGAGGTTTCCCTGCAGGATGGTCGGCCCGATGAACCTATTGACTTGACCTGGCCCCGATTACCGGGAGCGCTGTCATGGTTTCAGGGGCGTGTCGATCAGCTCGAGATTCGGGGGCTTGCCTACCGGAGCGGGAGCCGGGAGATCCTTATCCAGAAGGCTGATTGTCGTGTTGACTACTCCTACGGTTTTGCCCGCGTCCACGACCTGCTTGTGGAAGCTGAGGCAGGGAAGATGACGGGAACCATCCAGACCCACCTTATGAGCCCCTTCCTCGCCGCTGATGTCAAGATCGAACCGAAAGGGTCTTCATGGCCAATGACAGCGTTCCAGGCCCGGCTCCGGGCCCCTTCCGGATCGATGTACGTCAACGGACCATTCACGGCAAAAATCTTCGGCGGTCTTAAGGAGCGGTTCACCCTTAAAGGCGGCGTTTCCGTCGATCGCCATGCCCTCGCTTTCACGAGCCTTTCTCTGGAGGAAAGAGAACGTAAGGGCGCCATCAAGGGCGAGGGGAAAGTCGATTTTTCCCGAGCCGTACCGGTTATTCTGGGGGTCGTGAGGGCCGAGGACCTCGACCTTACCCGTGAGGCTGGTATGGAATGCCGTCTTACCGGGGCCGTCGAAATCGCGGGTAATCTCTCTTCCTATCAAGGGAAATTCCGCCTGCGGCCGTACTTTGCCGCCTGGGAACCGGGAGAGGCCGCCGGTGTTTTTTCCGGGGATCAAAGTCAGGCAAGCATCGAAGAGCTACGGATGAACCTTGGCAAAGGGACCATCAAAGGCCGTATGAATATCACCTGGGAAAAAGGTCTTGCCGCGACCGTAACGCTCCAGGCAAGAAATATCGACCCTTCCCGGGCGGTGCCGGAAATGAAGGGCATCATCAATGCGGACCTGGAGGGATTCTTGCGGCGGCCCCCGGGAGCTTCAGTGGAGGCTGCCGTGAAAGGTCGGTTCCTCAGCAGCCAGTTGATGGGTAAGCAGTTGATCGGAACTGTTAACGCCCGCTGGAAAGACGAAGGCCTCAATCTTGACGACCTGAGCTTGCAGGGAGACGGGTTCCACGTCCGCGCCCGGGGCGATGCGCGGGACCGTATCCTCTATGAGGCGCGAGTTACAAAGCTCTCTCGCCTCCTGCCCAAGGCGGAAGGGCAATTTCAGGGCCAGGGATGGTTCCGGTTCCGCAACCGTCTCCTCTCCGGGAATCTCGTCGCCGCGGGGAAAGACCTCGCTTTTGATCATACAACGATCGAATCTTTGACGGCGGATCTTTCCCTTACCGAGGATGGGAATAAGGATCTTAAGGCCCAAGTGACGGCGAAAAATATGCTCCTGTGGGGGGCGACCTGGCGTCAGGCCGAGCTGAAAGTAGGAGGGACGAGAAGTAGGCACCGTGCAGATCTGCTGGTCACGAGCCCGGAGAATGGATTGCGCATTCAGGCTGCCGGTTCGTATCAGCAGGCGGTCTGGACCGGAATAATTCAGGATGTCCTTTGGGACAGCAAACGCTTTGGCCCCTTGACCATTGTCAAGCCGGCGGACATTGTTACCACAGGACATGCCATGTCCCTCGCCCCGCTTCTTTTGACGGGACGACAGGGTGAACAATTGGAATTGGCCGCCCGTATGGATGGTCAAAAAAAGCAGGAGTTCCTTTCGGCCGTATGGCGGGATCTCCAGCTTGGCCGGGTGAATCTTCTTGCCGCGGGCACGGAGATGGAAGGTAAGACCAACGGGCAGATGCGTATTGAGTGGCCGGGAAAGGGACCATTTCGGCTGTCAGGGATGGCGATGGTCAAGGGAGAAATATTGCACGGGACGTGGAAGTTGCCCATTCGGGAGGGCCAGACCCGCATCCGGTGGGATGAAAAGGGTCTGGACATGAGGCAGTCCCTCGATTTTGGGGAAAAGGGAAAGGTCGCGGCGGTATTGTCCTCTTCGGCGCCGCCGGCCGGGGCGATTCCCGGGGAAGGGACCTTTCAGGTGCGCCTTACGGATATGGATCTTCAACTTATCAAACCCTTGCTACCCCCGTCGCTGGAAACTGAAGGCCGTCTCTCCGGACAGGGGGAAGGCCGGCTGCTGCCACAGCAGCGGTTTACCATGAAAGGGCAGTCAACGGTTGCGGGAGGAGCCTGGACCGTTGCCTACCCGAAAGGGAAAGTTCAGTTTTCCCAAGAGCGCCTTGTCCTTGCCTGGAATTGGCAGGACGACGCCCTACAGGGGACGCTGGAGAGCAAGTTCGCAAACCACGGCCAGATCCGCTCCACATTCAGTCTGCCGATCAAGGCGCAAATCCCGCTGAAAATAGACAAAGAAGGCCCTCTTTCCATTGCCGCCAAGGGAGATCTTCGGGAGAAAGGATTGCTTAGCGCCCTTTTTCCCGGAACTGTTCGGGAAACCTACGGACAGCTTGCCATAGATCTGGCCATGACCGGATCATGGCAGGCGCCGATCTATCAGGGAACCGTCCGCTTAGACCGGGCGGGCGCCTACATCCTGGCCACGGGAATCCGCATAGAGGATGTGGGCGCTGTGGCCAGGTTCTACCAGGATCGGATCGAGGTCGAGCAAATATCCGCCCGCTCCGGAGCAGGCAGTATCAAAGGAACGACGACATTGTGGTATGGCGACAGGAAAATAAAACGTGTCAAGGGTTCCCTGGCCGGGGAGCGGTTTCAGGCCGCTTATCTTCCGGAGCTCCAAATAATGGCAAATCCCCGGCTCACTTTCGAGGGCCCCCCTGAGCGCCTGATCCTGCGCGGGGCCATCGACGTACCGGAAGGACGGTACACCGAGTCCAAAGAACCCGATATGATCCATACGAGCCGGGATGTCCGGGTCATGGACAGGGTAGAAAAAAAAACGAAATCTTCACCTGTTGTTATGGATATTGATCTCTCCATCACCCTGGGGGAAAAGGTTTTCATGAAAACCCGGGATATTGAAGGGAAGTTTACCGGCAAGATGAACGCTGCCGGCAGAACTCTGGACAATCTTCGCACCCGCGGCGAGATCCACATTTCCCAGGGAATTCTATACGCGGCAGATACCAAACTTCCTATTGAAAGGGGCCATATCTTCTTCAAGGACAAGCCCTTTCCGCTCGCCTCCCTCGACATCCTGGCGGTCAAGACGGTCGGTGATGTCCGGGCGGGCTTTCTTGTGACCGGCACTATTCGCACCCCCATAGTGACCCTCTATTCCGTGCCTTCCATGTCGGACCAGGACGTCCTCGCCCATATCGTCTTCGGAACGAGTTACACCGGCGATAAAATCCAGGCCGCGACACTACTGAAATCAGCGGGAATGTTCCTTGCCCAGGGACAGTCGGTGGGTCTCGAAGACAGTCTGAGAAAAAGCGCCGGGCTGGAGATCGGGGGATTGACTTCCCCTAACCGTTCCAAGCAGGGAAGGACCGATATGACCACTTCTCTCTCCACGGTGGGCCAGTATTTATCGCCGCAGCTTTACGTCGGTCTGGGGCGAGCCCTGTTCAGCGACGATATCCTCTACGTCATGAAATATTCCTTCACAAAGCGCTGGGAAGTGGAAACGAAGGCGGGAAAGCAGAGCAGCCTTGATCTGTTTTTCAAGATCGAGTTCGATTAGTTCTTTTTCTTCGTCTTAATCGTTACCTCTACGGCGGGCGGCTTACCGCCCTCGAACCTGACATTCGGCGGATAGCGGAGGGAGACTTCGAAGCTGGTCCGGTCGGCCAATTTTGAGAGATCGATCGGTTCGGTCTGAATCTTGATCTTTCCCTGGGAAGCGGCGGCGCCGGGGACGAGGACCCGTACTGCCGAAGGGGAGACGGATATTTCCTGGACGGCGACTCCCCGGGGGGGCTTTCCCGTGGTTGGCACGTCAACGGGGATGGAAACAGACACGAAACGGGAGGCGGTAATTGTAATCTCCGGGGGGATGACTGCTACAACGGTGAGGTTGGATGGGGCCTTCACCATCTCACGGGTGAGGATGATTGCCTGTTTCCCCTCGTGAATATCCCCTAATTTCACCGATATTTTCAGGGTTTCCGGGTTGAGGAGTTGAAATGCCTGGGTAGGACCAGAAAGAATCACTTTTGCTTCCGTAAGTTTTGGCTCTTCCAGGATGTACTGACGGGAGACGCTGGGGTATTCAATGGGAATCAGGAAGTCGCGGCGGATCGATTCTTTCTGATAGCCGAAAATAACCCACAGGATGCATGTCAGCACCAGGGCGATGACCTTTTCCCGGGTGTTCTTCTTGATTTCCTGAGACAAGCGCGATGTCTTCCCTTTCTCAGGAGACATTTCCCGATAGAAGGTCTCCAATTCGTTTTGCAGGGCTGCCGCGCCGCTCAAGGCCTGAATTTTCTCGTTCCTGGCGATAGAAATTGTGCCCCGTTCTTCAGATACGACGATACAGAGGGCGTCGGAACGCTCGGCAAGACCCACGGCGGCGGTATGGCGCAGGCCCGTGGCACCGATCCTGTCCATATTCGTTGACAGGGGGAGGTGGCAGCCAAAACGGGTGATGCGGTTCCCGTAAATGATGACGGCGCCGTCGTGCCCCGGGGAGTGGGGGTCGAAGATACTTTCGAGGAGGGACTGACTGATCAGGCCATCCAGTTTTGTGCCGCCGCTGAGGTGCCTGTCCAGCGGGTCGTCTCCTCCCAGAACGATCAGGGCGCCGATACGATTTCTGGCGAGGTTCGCCGCCGTTGTCGCAAGCACTTCCGTTTCCTCATGTTGAGGGCCGACGGATCGCACCTGTTTGCCGAACCGGCCGATAATGGCCAGGCGTTCGAAGAACCTGCGCAGGTCTTCCTGAAAGATGACAACCAGCACAAAAATCAGTATAGCGAAGAAACCCTGAAGAACAACCGTGGTCAGGTAGAGCTGGAAGAAACGCGCTGTGACGTAGATGGCGCCGACCACGCTGATGCCAACCAGGACGAAGCGGGAGGCCCGGTCTTTAAACCAGATGAGGAGGGCATAGATCATCAGGGAAACAATGATTATGTCAAGAATATCCTGAATTCTGAGATTGTTGATGATGGAGAATATCGGCTGCATCCTGGCCCCTGATTGATAGTATCAATTGTATATATGGATAAGTCGCCATGAAAGTCAAGAAGAGAGCTTAGAGGAGAGCAGCCAATAGAAAGTAGACGATAGGCAATAGCATTTCCATTGACTCAAGAGGGGCTAAGGATTATAGTCGAGGCGGTTTTCCCATCCCGGAAGGATTATTCTTGTGAAGAAAGGAGTATTTTATATGAGAAAAGCGTTCCACCCTATCATGGGCGCTCTTTTCCTGCTTGTTGTTCTCTGTTCGGGGGTCTCTGCCAAAATGCCTCTTGGGGAAAGAACAATCGATTCAAATATGAATTTGGCGTGGAAATTCGATTTTGGCGGTCTTTTCGACCAGGAAACCCCGGCGTCGTCTTTATCGCTCCCAGTGGCGCCGACAGAGATTTCAGCTTCTGCTGTTTCTGACTCCCTGATCAAAGTGTCCTGGAACGCCGTATCGAAGGCTGCAAACTACAGGATTTACCGGGACGGAAAATACCTCACCGCCAATCCTGCCACCCATCTCTCAGACTCCGGGTTGAATGGGGCGACCCGCCATTGTTACCATGTCACGTCCGTGGACGCTGCGGGCAAGGAGTCGGAACAGAGTAAGCAGGCCTGTGCAACGACACTGGAAACTCCCAAGGCGGCGCTGGGACCACTCGTACTGACGGCAACGGCGTCGTCGGAAACTCAGATCAATCTGAGCTGGAATCCTGTGGACGGTGCCTTGGGATATAAAGTGTATCGGGACGGTCTCTACCTGATGACCTCCACTGCCGCGACGTCTGTTCCCGATAAGGACCTGAGAGAGGCGGGCCGATATTGTTATCAGGTCACGGCTGTGGACACTACGGGCAAGGAGTCGGAAAAGAGCAACCAGGCATGCGCTGAAGGTACGGAGCAGGTGTTTGCATTTAAGAAGATGGATGCGACAGCGGCGGCCTCCGTATCGAAGGAAATGCTGGAAAAGGGCCGGGTGCAGATAGATATCGAATTCGATTATAATAAATACGATGTGAAACCCAGGTATCATCAAGAGTTGAAGAAAATTGGCGATGTCATGGCGGCTAACCCGGAGTTGAAAATGGTAATCGAGGGTCACACCGATAATGTCGGCGGCAAAGGTTACAACATGAATCTTTCCGCCCGGCGTGCCGAAGCGGTGCGAGCGTACATCATCGAGCATTTTGGCGTCAAGAAGACGCATCTAACTTCAAAGGGTTATGGCATGTCCAAACCAATCGCCAGCAACAAGACGGCGGCCGGCCGGCAAAAGAACCGCCGGGTCGAGGCCGCAGTCGAATATACGATCAAGAAGTAGGAGCTTGTATAGTGTATCGTACCCCCATGATCCATGACCAGATTCACAAGACGGCTGCGTTGATCGCTAAAGCAGGCAAGGTCGTTGTTTTTACGGGGGCGGGGGTCAGTACGGAGTCCGGGATTCCTGATTTCCGCAGTCCCGGAGGTCTATGGTCCAAGTTTGATCCCGACGATTTCACCATCGAGCGCTTTCTGTACAGCCCGGAAACACGGAAAAAGCAATGGAAATTTCTCCTTGAGGGGGGGATCTTTGCCCAAGCCCAGCCCAATGCCGCCCACAAGGCCATCGCCTGGCTGGAAACAATCGGGAAACTGACCTGTGTGATCACCCAGAATGTGGATGATCTGCACCAGAAGGCGGGTAACAGCCCCGAAAAGGTATATGAACTTCACGGCAACATGAAATGGCTCAAGTGTCTGGATTGTTATGAGCGGTATCCTTTGGAGGACCTGCTGGGGAGATTCCGTGGGACCGGGGAGGTCCCCGCCTGCGTTCGTTGTCAGGGGATTCTGAAGCCGGATGTGATCTTTTTCGGAGAGTCCCTGCCGCCGCAAACGCTGAAGGACGCAACCTATGCGGCAAGCAACTGTGACCTCCTCCTCGTCATCGGCTCGTCCTTGGTCGTCTATCCGGCGGCCTACATCCCCTTATACGCCAAGGGAGGGGGGGCGAAGCTGGTGATTGTCAACAAGACGGAAACCCCCTATGACGCTAATGCCGATGTGGTTATCCACGGCGGTGCGGGCGAGGTGATGGACGGCATCGTAACCGTTCTGCAAAAACTGGAAGTCTCATGTGCCTGATTATCCTTTCCTGGCGGACCCGCTCTGATTTCCCCCTGATTCTGGCGGCTAACCGGGATGAGTTCTACGACCGGCCTTCTCTGCCTGCCGATTTTTGGCAGGACCGTCCTGATATCCTGGGCGGCCGGGACCTCAAGGAAGGGGGAACCTGGCTGGGAATCACAAAAAAGGGCCGTCTGGCTGCCCTGACCAATTATCGTGACCCCCTTTCCGTTAAGGTGAATGCCCCTTCACGAGGCTGGTTGGTCAAGGGATTTCTCGCCGGTGATGATCGACCGGGAGAATATCTGGATCGGCTCCAAAAGGAGGCCTCTCGATATAACGGCTTCAGTCTGATTCTGGGAGACGACTCGGGACTGTATTATCTTTCCAATCGCGGGGGCGGGGGTGTTACTCAACTTTCCCCCGGCATCCACGGCCTCAGCAACCATCTCCTCGACACGCCCTGGCCCAAGGTCGGGAAGGCCAGGGAGAACTTCCGCAAGGTCGTGGAAGGGAAGGGCAGGCCCCGGAGCGAGGATTTATTCGATCTGCTGGCTGATCCCTTACGGTCTGAAGATCGCGAACTGCCGGATACCGGTATCGGTCTGGAATGGGAACGCATCCTGTCGTCCGTTTTCATCGCCAGTCCTGTTTATGGAACAAGATCTTCCACGGTGCTGATGATCGATCATCTTGGCCGTGTCCTCTTTGAGGAGCGACAATTTAACGGGAATGACGGTGCCTGGATGACCGCCCGCTTTTCATTTCGTCTGGGAGGAAACAATGTCGAAACGTGAGTATCCCCAAAAGCCGATTGTAGGCGTCGGGGCCATTGTCGTAAGGGAAGGAAAGGTACTCCTTGTGAAGCGTGCCGCCGCTCCGGGCAGAGGATTATGGGCGATTCCCGGCGGATCGCTGGAGTTGGGAGAAACCCTCCAGAGAGGGGCGGAACGGGAAATTCTTGAAGAAACCGGTATCCAGATCAGGGCGGGCGCCCCAATCTATACCTTTGATTTTCTTGAATATGATACAAAAAATCAACTTCAGTATCATTTCGTCGTTGTCGATATGGAGGCCGAATATGTGGCGGGAGAGGTACAGGCCGCCGATGACGCCCTCGATGCCCGCTGGGTCTCCCCGGAGGACTTGCGGACAATGTCTGTATCCAGGAACACCTTGAAGATTCTCAAGGAAAGAAGATTTATTTCTTCTTGAAATCCAAGTGCTTTTTAATTTAAGATGGATTAGTGGAATCATGTCTTATGGGGTCGAACGCAATCAGGATAAGAAGGAGGTCGTTATGAGGAGGATGATGGGTTTTCTGGTGATGGCGATGGTCGTGGGGGCGCTGGTTATGCCTGCGGTTACGGAGGCGAAGGCAAGTCCGAAAGTAGAGGGGGAAATCAAGGCTGTCCTGAAAAAGCATGGTGAGTTTTATAAGGCGAAGGATCTCAAAGGGGTCATGTCGCTCTACGCGAAAGGACCGGATGTCATCTCCATCGGTTCCGAGGAAGGGAAAGATGCCATCGGTTACGAGCAGATCAGCGCCGAATACAAGAAAGCCTTTGCGGCGATTACCGAGTTGAAAATCATTGATTACAGCAATCTTAATATATCCACCTTCGGGAATGTGGCCTGGGTTTATATCCAGCTCAAGGCCAGCCTGATAATGGCTCAGGGAGGCAAACCGGTGGATATCAAGGGCCGCTTTACAGCAGTACTGAAGAAAGACGGCAAGCAATGGCAGTTTGTCCAGACCCATTTTTCTGAAGTTGCAAAACCGGTGGTGATCACTTTTGAAGAGATTGACGTCAACAAGGACGGCAAGATCGATTACAAGGAGATGACCATCGTGATAAAAGGAATGACGCCGGAACAGTTCAATGCCTTAGACAAGAATAAGGACGGCGTCATCACCAAGGATGAATACCAGGGCTACATGACCGACGAGCAGATGCAGGCTGTCTGGGCTCGTCCCCATAATATCTTTTAGGTGACGCCATGAAGGTCGTCTATCACAAGGATTTCAATCTGTCCTACTGCTCCGATCCGGCGGCGGCCTTCGGCCGGATCGAAGCGGTGCACGGAGTCATCAAGGAGCGGGTGACCTTTGTGAACGCCGTGCCCGCGACAGCGGAAGATATCGATGCCGTTCACACCCCGAGTCACATCGAGATGGTCCGGCGCGAAGGGATATACGATATTGCCGCCCTCGCTGCCGGCGGGGCTGTCCAGGCGGCGCAGATCGGACTCAAGGAACCCTGTTTTGCCCTGATCCGACCGCCCGGTCATCACGCCTCAGCGGCGAGTTCCTGGGGATTCTGTTATTTCAACAACATGGCCATTGCCCTGGAGAAGCTGAAAAGGAAGGGCCTTATCAACAAAGCCCTCGTACTCGACTTCGATCTCCATTTTGGAGACGGGACGGTAAACATCCTGGGAACGAAGGGTTATGTCAATATCTACAATCCCTCTTTCTCCAGCCGCACCGACTATCTCAAGGGGGTCCGGTCCTTTCTGGAGTCAAATCCTGCGGATATTATCGGTATCTCCGCCGGATTCGACAACCACATTGAAGACTGGGGAGGGCTTTTGACCACGGCTGATTACAAAGAGATGGGCAAGATGGTCAAGGATGCCGCCCATAGTAATAAAGGCGGATATTTTGCCATCCTCGAAGGGGGATACAACCACGGGGTTTTGGGCCAGAACGTGATGGCCCTGATCGAGGGCATGGAATAGGGGCAGAAGGCCACAGTCAACAGAAGAGAAACAGCGTGGAGTCACGAACCGATCGGGTACGGGAATGACAGAAATGAAAGCCCCGCATGATTTGACCTTCACGGTCATGTCATGCGGGGCTTTTTAATTACCCCTTTACCCCATCTTTCTTGTTATTTAAGGGGTTTCCTCTCCACAAGCTGCCCGACTTTGATCATGCGGAGCTGCTCCGGCTTGCTCGCATCTACCATTGCCCAGGCGACGTTCGGTTGCAACTGGTCGGACGATACGATCAAGCTGACCGGAAGTCTCTGGACGTCGCATTCTTTCTTACCCGACATGGGATCTTCCATCTCTTCAAAGGTATATACAAAGAGTTCGTTTCCCGATTTAATCCCCACTTTTTCCCCGACGCTGATCCGTACGGCCTTCTCTTTGCCGTCGGGACTGTTCTTGATCATAGTGACGTAACCCTTGAGGGGGAAATACTTGGACAACTCAGGACGGGCAGTCGCGAGGCTTTTGCTCGCGGCCTTCTTGATGCCGCCGATAAGGGCGTCGTAATTGGGGTAGGGAGTTTTGCCGATGATATGCTTGCCCGTCATCTTTTTCGATAAAACCACCTCGCCGCTTTCCACATCAAGGATCCGCACGGTGACCTCGGTGCCGATATTCCATCCTTCCTGGGTTTCCAGGGCGGCGGCGCCGGCGGCCATGGCAAGATCCGCCCACACGTTACCGCTTCCGCCTTTGCCTAAGCCTTGTCTTGCCGATTGGTAGGAGACCCACTTCAGATCCACATTATTTACCGATCCGGTGATGATGAATTTGACGCCTTTGAGTTTTCCCAGGCTGATCATGGTGGCGTCGTCCACCATGCCGGACTGCTGGAATTTCTGTTCTGAAAAGACTTTGTCCATCTCCTTACGGGTATAGACCTTGGCCCCCCCCATGTTGACAATTTCATCCATGACACCGTCTTCGATGCTCTCGCTAAGCTTGGCGTTGATTTGACGGGAAACGCTTTGCGAATTGGCCTGGAAGGAGGAGCGTTCCTTCGTTCCCCATACAACACCGGCAGCCCCGGGCGCCACGCCCACTGCCGCTCCGCCCACGGCCGTCCGCTGTCCTGAACCCTGAACTTGGCTCTGGACGACGTTGGCGTAATCGAAGGTGGTGTTATTGGTAAAATTGGTTACTGCCACAAAGGGCAGCGGTGCATCATATTTGGATTTACATACCAGCGGAATTCGTATTTTAGGTTCTTTGTCTGACACGAATGCAGTCAGATCAATCTTTGGCGCCGAAGCGCAACCGCTGATGAAAAGAATCATGAAGACAGATAATATCAAACGTTTGTTCATTGTTATTTCCCCCTTCTATTTCTGATAATTAATTGTGAGTGAGTAAGGTGTAAAGTTAGTTATAGTAAAATTCCCCTTCTGTTTTATGCTGTTAGCCAGGTAGACGGAATTTTCCGGATAACTGACAATGAACGCGCCCATTTCCTTCTCTTCCACTTCCGAGACCCAGACGATATTTTGCAGGATGCCCTTGATTTCCATATTCGTGTCGAGGTCGCCGACGCCATTGATCTGCAGACGGATCTTCTTGATGTTCCCCTGAATATAGTGGGCGACCTTGTCCAGGAGCTTGGGGGTGATCTTTTCCGCTACGTCTTTGAGGGCCTCCGCTGCCGCATCTTCGACGTTATTCCGGATGCCTTTGCCCTGTTCCGTTCCGGCGGTGAGGATTTCCATCGCCCCGGTCTTGTTGTTTCGGGCCACCATCCGGTAGGTAAGCCTGACGGTGACGTTATTGAAGGGCATCGAGAGCCCATAACCAATGTCTTCGCCTTTTTTGGTAGAGATCGTATAATCGGTCTTGCCGATAATGATGATATTGGAGAGGAATTTATAGAACATGCTCCGGACGGCGAGGGTGCTGCCGCTCTTGAAGGCCCTCTCGATCTCGGCGGCGTCCACGGCCTGGGTCGGAGCGACATCGACGACCTTGTAATTCTGATCCGTCAGCTTCCCAATCAGGTTTTCCGACAGGATGTTGGTCTCTTCGTAAACGGACCCTCCCCGCTCCGCCTGCGGTTTTCTGGCGGGGATGAAGACGGCAATGCCATTGTTCAGGGCCAGCTCCGAGGAGATAGCTTCCTGAGCCTTTTTCGGCTCCACACAGGCGTTGATTCTAACGGTGAGGACGTCCTTTTTTTCATCCTGACTCAAGACGGTAAATTTCTTCACCGCTCCCCCCACCTGGGTTTTCATGACATCCTCGACGAGGGCAAAGTTGGAGACAAAGCTCCCCGCCTTGACGTCAACCCCCACGGTCTGCTCAATGGCCTGCCATTTGGCCCGGGCGATGGCTTCCATCTTCGCCGAGGGACGATCATTGTCGACAATTGCCGCTTCCCCTTCGGCGTCAACACATTTGACCTGGCCGTAAGCCGGCGCAAAAGCAAGGATGCTTAACAGGACAAGGAAAGATAAAATCAAAGTCTTGCGCATGGTTGCATACCTCCCTTAAAGATATGTATTGCTCACTTGCCGGTTAAAATATTTCATGGGGTGAGGGTGGGGTTGTCGATTCCGCTCTCAAGTTGCTCGCCACTGCCAAGGAATATACTGAAATGGACGGTCTTTGTAAAGAGTAAAAGAATAAGAGCTTGTCCGTAAATAATTTTGCCTGAGATCGCGCCCAGATTTACGTCATATTTTTCTGGGTCGATTGAGTAAAACCGCAGGCGTAGCAGCGCTACGTCGAGGATTTTACGATTGAGACACGGGAAAAGGTGGCGTGAATATGGGATGCGAGCTGGTAAGGATTATTTACGGACAAGCTCTAAATGGAAGGGAAGTTTTATTTTCCGATGCAGAAGGAGGCAAAAATTCGTGCGAGGATCATGTCGTTTGCCGTTTTTCCGATTATTTCTTCGAGAGCGTCGAGGGCGTCCCGGAGGTCGGCAGCCGTCAGTTCCGGCGATACGCCCCTTACTGACCCTGCCGTAGCTTCGCAGAGATGGAAGACCGCCCTTTCAATGGCGAGCCTGTGGCGCATATGGGTGATGATATCAGCGGAGGGATTATCGCTCCGGTCTCGACAGAAATGCCGGTAAATTGCCTCCTGCAGATCCTCCAGGCCGTTGCCGTATTTAGCGGAGATTCGGATAGCGACTTTCCCAGGCAGGAGCCGGGAGATTTCTTCTTCAGAGAGAGTCTGGGGCAGATCTGCCTTGTTGACGACGGGAATGAGCGGTTTGCCTCGGAGCTTTTCAATGATTTCTACATCTTCCGCCGTCATCTCTTCCGAGCCATCCAGGAGGATCAATACCGCGTCGGCTGCCGCCACACGCTGCCATACCAGGTCAATGCCCGCTTGCTCAATGGCTTCCCCTGTTTTTCGGATCCCCGCCGTATCCGTCAATCTGACGACAATATCATGGATTCTGACCGGTTCCTCAATAAAATCCCTCGTTGTACCCGGGATCGGCGTAACAATAGCCCTTTGCTCTCCCAGGAAATGGTTCAGAAGACTTGACTTGCCGACGTTGGTCCGACCGGCGATGACAACGCTGACGCCGTCCTTTAATATCTTTCCCTCCCGATAAGACGCTGCCAGTCTGTTGAGATCTTGAACAATATCCTGAAGCCGCTTCGGGATAGACTTGTCCTCGGGAAGATCATCAATATCCTCGACAAAATCGATGGCGGCTTCCAGAAGAGCCAGAATATCGGCAAGTTCTGCATGCAGCTTTTCGAGACTTCCGGAGAGTCGGCCCTGGTATTGCGCCTGTGCAAGCTCTAGTCCCCGATCAGTCTGGGCAGCGATCATATCCGCCACCGCCTCGGCCTGGGAAAGGTCCATCCGATTGTTGAGGAAGGCCCTTTTTGTGAATTCACCGGGTTCGGCAAGACGCGCCCCCGCCTTGAGGACCTCCGCCAATATCCTTTGGGGGAGAAGATAACCTCCGTGACCATGGATTTCCAGGACGTCTTCACCGGTGTAGGAACGGGGGGCTCGCATGAGGGCGACCATGACCTCATCGATGATAGCGCCCCCTTCAGGGGAAAGAATGTGACCGTAGTAGAGATGGTGGGTTTCCAGAACCGGCGGTTGGCCGTTCTTCATCCGGAAGAGGTGAAGGGCAATGTCTTCTGCCTGCGGGCCGCTGATGCGGACAACGGCAATTCCACCCGCCCCCGGGGCGGTGGCAATGGCGGCAATGGTATCGTCCATTTCTTAGTTAGCCGTTGGCTTGATCACTGCCCGCTCCCGTTCACTTCTGGCCGGCATGATAATGATCTTGCGGTACTCCCCCTCGCCGCGACTCTTTGTTGTGAGCGAGGAGTCCGTCTGCAGGGTCAAGTGGATAATCCGGCGGTCGTGGGCGTTCATATGACTGACGGTGACGGCTTTTCTAGTCTTCTTGACCTTCTGTCCCAGCCTTTCCGCCAGTGATACCAAGGCGTCTTCCCTTCGTTTCCGGTAGGCCTCCGTATCGATGACGATCATTTTTCTGTCTTCCCCGGACCGGTTGGTGGCCTTGTTGACAATATATTGAAGGGCGTCGAGATTCTGCCCCCGCTTACCGATCAACAGACCGCCGCCGTCCCCCTGGATATTGAGAACAATGGCGTCTTCCCGCGCATCGGCGGTAACGGGCGCTTCGATATTCATGCGCTCTAAAATCCCGGAGAGGAGCGTTTTGGCCTTCATGGCCAGTTCATCATCTGTTTCCTGATTATGTTCTCTGGCAGGTTCCTTAGAAGTTTCCCTCGCCGTTTCCGTAGTGATTTCAGTGACAGGCCCCCTGGTAGTTCCCCTTATATGTTCTCTGGGGGAATCCCTCACCGGTTCCCTAATTGTTTCCCTTATATGTTCTCTGGCGGTTTCCCTTTTTACCGGTCTCCCTTCTTTTCTGGGGGGAGGGATAACGGCATCGACCACCGGCTGGACAGCAGCAGCTTTTATCACAGGTTTTTCAAAGGTTTCCTCCGCCATGTGAATAGACAGTAAACGGGCCCGGATCTTTGCCCGTTTGGCGCCGAGCCCGAAAAACCCCTGCGATCCTTCCGAGACGATTTCGACATTTAGCTTTTCCCGGGGGACCCCAAACTCACTACAGGCCTTTTCTATGGCTTCATCAATGGTTTTGCCTTCAATTTCCGTCATGTTCATACATCACCTCGATTAAGCATGTCGCTTGTTGATATAGTATTGCTGCCCGATGCTGATCACGTTATTTAGCAACCAGTAGATAACAAGTCCGGCAGGGAAGTTCAGAAAAAGGAAAGTAAATATAATCGGCATAAACAGCATAACCTTCTGTTGCATCGGGTCGCCGCTCATGGGCGTCATTTTCTGCTGAATCCACATCGTGCCGCCCATGATGATCGGGGTTATATAATATGGATCCTTATCGGAAAGATCCTGAATCCAAAAGAAGAATGGTGAGTGCCGGAGTTCAATGGCATACAGAAGGGCTTTGTAAAGACCAAAGAAAACGGGAATCTGAATGATCATGGGCAAACAGCCGCTCATGGGATTGACCTTGTGGGTCTTGTAGAGGGCCATAGTCTCCTGGCTGAGTTTCTGTCGGTCGCCCTTGTACTTTGCCTGAAGCTCCTTCATCTTCGGCTGCAATTTCTGCATCTGTTTCATCGATTCGTAGCTCTTGTTGCCCAGGGGCCAGAAGATAAGCTTGATGAGAATGGTCAGAATAATTATGGCGATGCCGTAGTTATGAACGTACTGGTAAAGCCATTTAAGTGTGATCAGCATGGGCATGGCCAGCCATTTCAGCCATGAACCGAAATCGATGGCGTCTTCAAGATTTACCTTCTGAGCCTTGAGGATGGAATAGTCCTTCGGACCAAGAAAGAGGGTGTAGATGAACGAGCCGTCCTGTCCTCCCGGGATGAGGTTCTTAGGTCCCCGCAGGCTGACCGTGACCATGTCCCGGTTGTCTTTGGACATGGCAAAACTGGTCAGAGACGGGTTTTGGGGGATTACTGCCGCCATGAAGTATTTGCTTTCAAAACCGCCCCAGGTGACATCCGGTCCCAGGATCTTTTCTCCCTCGATTTTCTTGACCTCGATACGCTCAATATCCTTGGCGACGAAGGCCACGGGACCTTTATGACTCCAACTGTCCGTTTCCTCCTTAGGATCGACATACTGGTTCCAGTTGAGACTGGCATTCTGGTTTATGGGGGTTGCCGTGAGGTTGTACACGCGAACTTCGAGGTCGATGGCATAGCGGTCGGGATGAAACGTAAATGTTTTCTCGACCTTCATGACCCCGGCGATGGTCTGCTGAAGAATCAAACGCTGGCTTTCTTTACCCTTGGTCAGATCGAGACTTTTTGAATCACTATCATACATCCCCTCTGCGGGGAGATCAACGGTGGACCCGGGGAAGGAAACGGTCAGGGGCCGGGGCATACCCATACTTACATCCACCAGTTCAATCAATTTGGAGTTTTCACCCAGTTTTTGTCGATAACCCTTGAGCTTGAAGGACTGGATGGCCCCTCCTTTGGTGGTGAACTGCGCAGTGTACAGGGGGGTTTCCACAGAGATGAAACGTTCCGCTACTGCCGATGTAATTTTAGCTGGGTTCGCCGCCTTGATTCCTGTCTGCGTCAGTGTGGACGGCGCGGGGGAAGGGGATGCCGTTTCAGCCTTCTTCGTTGTTTGTGAACTTTCTTTCGTAGTCGCCGGGGGCTGCTTCACCGGTGGCTTCATAAAAAACATCTGGTAGATGAGAATGACCGCCACTGATAGAACAATGGCAAGAATGGTCCGCTTATCCATTCATAACCTCCCGTATTTCAATTATCTTACAGGGTCGTAACCACCGGGGTTCAGGGGGTGACAGCGACCGAGACGCTTCAGACCGGCTAAAGAGCCCTTCCAAGGGCCATGACGCCGAATGGACAGAATGGCGTACTCAGAGCAGGTCGGGTAAAAACGACAGGATGGGGGCAGGATCGGGGAGACGAACAACTGATATAGACGTATAAGCAAAACAAGTATGTTTGCCGGGATTTGTGAAAATATCTTATTATTCATCCCTGGTTCTAATTAAAAGCCTTTCCAGCTCCCTCCGTACCTCGTGATGTGTTGGCAACGATGTACGGACCTTCACCATGATCACGATATCAAGAGAAGCCGGCAACCTCGGCTTATGCAAACGGTAAAATTCCCGAATGAGACGTTTGATCCTGTTTCTTGTGACAGCGTTTCCCACCTTTTTTATAATGGTGATCCCCAGCCGTCTGGTTCCTGATGGGTTCGGGCATACGATACAGGTAAAATGCTCTGAATGTGTGCGAACCCCCTGTTGATAGACCGTCAAATAATCTCGTCTTTTGTGTACCCTTTCCAGTTTGCCAAAGGTTGAATTTTCCATGGGATATGCAGATACAAGTGCGCCGGGGCGCACAGACCTGTCTTTTGGCAAGGCTAAACAGCCAGTCTTTTCCTTCCTTTTGCCCGCCGGCGGTTAAGGACGAGCCTGCCGCCTTTCGTAGCCATGCGGACAAGGAAGCCATGGGTTCTTTTCCTGCTTGTATTACTTATAGTTCTTAGTGTCTTTTTCATCTTTTCAAGCCTCAGTGAAGTAAATGACCATGCGAAGATGCGCCATTAATCATATCCGGTTGTAATTGTCAAGACAAAACGTCCCGCTTGTATCATATCTGCAGGACGTATGTTCCGGGAGCGTCCCCCCGGGGTTTTAGTCCCTTTTCCGGGGCTCCCATTTCCGGCGGCACCGTCTGACCGGTAGAATGAGCTGTCAACCATTCCTCCCATGGGAGCCACCAGGACCCCTTGAACGTGGGTGTTTCTTCCAGCCAGCGATCGGTATCGATATATTTTTCTCCTTCGTGGTGGGTGGACATCTGGTACGTCCGCTTTGTGTTCTGAGGTTCGCTTATGATCCCGGCGTTGTGTCCGCCGCTGGTCAGGACAAAGGTCACCGTATCCGCATCCGACGTCAGGTGAAACTTGTAAACGGATCGCCAGGGTGCGACATGGTCCTGGACGGTGCCGACGATGAAAACGGGGACACGGATATCGCTGATGACGATATTCCGTTCGTTGACCTTGTATCTGCCCTCGAAGAGGTCATTGTCCAGGAACAGGCGCCGCAGGTATTGGCTGTGCATCCGGTGGGGCATGCGCGTGGCGTCGGCGTTCCAGGACATCAGGTCATTCAGGGGCCGACGCTCACCCATGAGGTAATCTTGAATAATCCTGGACCAGAGGAGATCATTGGCCCGGAGGAGTTGGAAGGCCCCGGCCATTTCTTTCGTGTCCAGATACCCCCGGTCGAACATGATATCCGTCAGGTAGTTGACCTGATTTTCATCGATGAACAGGGTCAGCTCCCCCGCCTCCGTAAAGTCCGTCTGGGCTGCGAGCAGGGTCATGCTTCCCAGGCGATCATCCCCATCCCTGGCCATGGTTGCTGCAACTATAGCCAACATGGTGCCGCCCAGGCAATATCCTGCCGTGTGGATCTTCCGTCCCGGTAAAATTTTTGAAATGGTGTTGATAGCCGCCATGACGCCGTCGAACTGATAGTCTCCCATGCCGAGATTACGGTCTTCCGCCGTGGGGTTTTTCCAGGAGATCATAAAGACGGTATGCCCCTTGTCCACCAGATATTTTACGAGGGAGTTATGAGGGGACAGATCGAGGATGTAGTATTTCATAATCCAGGCCGGGACGATTAAAAGCGGTTCCGCACCTACCTCTTTCGTGGCGGGGGCATACTGGATCAGTTCGATGATATGATTACGGAAAACTATCTTTCCCGGTGTTATGGCGACCGTTTCCCCGGGTTTAAAATTCTCCGTTCCCACCGGAAGCTCCTTGTTCTGCTTGCGGCGCCAGTCGTCCAGCAGATTTTTCCATCCCCGGACAAGATTCTGACCTCCCTGATCCTCGGTGATCTTCAAAAGCACCGGGTTTGTCAGGAGACTGTTGGCGGGTGAACATATATCCATAAGTTGCCGGGCCATGGTGGAAACCACATTCTGATTATGGGAGGAGACGCCGGGGATGCCCGATGTTGAATTATGCCACCATTGTTCTGACAGAAGAAATGCCTGGTTGATGAGGTTGTAGGGCCACTGCTGCCATGCTTCCGCTTTAAAACGTGAATCAACGGCAATCGGTTTCTCCGGCTCCCCATCGTTATTGATCATGGTTCGAGAGACATAGTCCCAGTAACTCTTGTTTTTTTCCATGAAATCCTCAAGGATTCGGTACTGTGTCCCCGGCGAATCGGCGAGGTTGAGGAACCAGTCCAGGAAGGCAAGCAACTGGGTAACGGGCGACAGATTCATGGTGAATCTGGCTTGCCGGGCGTGGATGAAACTGTCAACACTGCTATGAGCGGCATTCTTACCGGTTTCCATAGGATATCCTCCTTAGATGACGGTTTCTGAAACTATAGGGCCAAAGATCTCTCTACTTCGTGAAATGCTATCAGAAATCAAAATAATATCAAGCTGCAAATATCGATTAACTCGCAAAAAAAATCAAACCATAACGATGTTGTAACAGCACAACATATAAATTAAATTACACGTTATTTATTTAACGTCGTCCTTACATTTTTATGTATTGACATGCAGAGTTATTTACACTAAATGTTCCGGCACTTACATGTCATCTAAATGGAGCGGCTGTTTATGGATGAACGGTTTCAGAATTTTCTCGCTCACCTAAAGGCGTTTAAACGACTGCCGACCCTGCCCCATATCCTGATACGCCTTGTTGAGATCTGCGGTGATGATAACATCAGCTTTCAGGAGCTGTCCCGTGTCCTCGCAACAGACGCCGGCTTGACGAGCAGGGTGTTGCATCTTGCCAATTCATCTTATTACCGAAATCAGGAAAAGATATCCCATATCGATCAAGCCCTGCTCCGGATGGGGCGGAACACCTTTAAAAATCTTGTCTTCAGCGCCGCCGTTCATCAGGTATTCAGCAGCAACCACGGCCATAACGCTATCCACCTGAAGAGATTCTGGCGCCATTCCCTGCTCTCTGCCATCCTGGCCCGGGTGATTGCCGCAAAGACAGGATACCGGGAAACGGAACAGGCCTTTTTCGCCGGCATGATCCACGACATAGGAAGGCTGGTCCTCAGTGCCAATTTCCCCGAATTGTATGCCCAGGTTCTCGATAACGCTTCCGCATCTCATGAATCCCAGCATCTTCTGGATGAAGAAAGGAAAATCGGGGCGCCTCATCCGGAAGTGGGCGCCTGGCTATTGAGTCAATGGAATCTCGATTCCTTAACCGTAGACGCCGTTCTTTATCACCATGAACCTGCAGGGCGAATCGCCACCGCATTTCCCCTGGTCAAGATCGTCTATGCCGCCAATATCCTGGCAGAAATGACCGAATCCAGCAGTGTCCGGTGTGAAGATGCCATGTGCTTCTTTTCCTTCAGTCGCGATGAAACGTCGGAGTTGATCGTCCAGGCAGAGGAAGAGATGGAGACCATGGCCCAATCCCTGGGTATCGACATCGGAACAAAAGACCATCTGCCACCCAGCGAAGACGACGATGGCGTAAAAAGCCGCGAGCTGATGAGCGACGTCGAAGACATGGCCATGCTTTTCGGCCCCCTGAAGAATCTGACGGAGGCGGCTGATGAAGAAGGCATGCTTCAAGCCATTCATGAAGGTCTCCGTGCCCTGTTCGACGCTCCGGAGGCCCTGCTGTTTCTTTATGACAGCGACCGCCAGGTCCTTGTTAACCACGGTGACCCCTGTTCAGACAGCCTTACCCTGTCCATGGAACAGAAGGCGGGGATTTCCGTAAGATGTCTCCTGGAGGGATTGATCCTCTCTTCTCTCGATCAGGAAAACGGCGTCAGGGCAATTATGGATGAGCAGCTTGCCCGGCGCCTGGGTAAAAAAGGACTGATCTGCGCCCCTTTGATCACCCGCTCGGAGAAGGTGGGCATTGTGGCCGTTGGCCTCGATGAAGAAGAAGTGGTTTGTCTGAAAAAACGTCTTCCCCTGTTAAAGCTGTTTACGAATGTTGTCGCGGCAGCCTTGCATGCCGATCACCTGAAGCGGGATCATGCCCGGAGGGTGCAATCGGAAAGGATGGCGGCGGTAATGGCGCTGACCCGCCGGGTGGCCCACGAAATCAACAACCCCTTGGGCATTATTAAAAACTTTCTCCAGATTATTGCTTTAAAACTTGGCGAAAACAACGGCGTACAAAAAGAAATCCAGATCATCCACGAGGAGATCGACCGCATTACCCGCATTCTCCCGGAGCTTTCCGATGCGGAAAAATCAAAGGTCCGGGTAAAGACACCCGTCGATCTCAACACCCTCATTTCCAACATAACCAAGATGATCGGCAGTGCAGCAGCAACGCAGTGGGGGATCAATTTTCATCTCCAACTGGAACCCGACCTGCCGAAAACAACGATAGACAGCGACGGCATGAAACAGATTCTGCTCAATCTTCTCAAAAACGCCGTCGAAGCGATGGACCAGGGAGGGAATATTTTTATAGAGACGGCAAGCATCCCGATGATAGCGGCGGGTAACGGCGCCAGGAAACAGGTGAGCGACAGCCGGGAGATCCGGATCATGATTCGCGACGACGGTCCGGGCATCGACCCTGCCGTTCTGACGAAGATCTTTGAACCCTGCGTGAGCACAAAAGGGAAAGGGCATTCCGGTATCGGCCTTTCCGTTGTCTATCAACTCATGAGGGACCAAGGGGGAACTGTGACCTGCGACAGCGCTCCCGGCAAAGGGGCAACCTTTATCCTTACCCTGCCGGTAAGGACGTAAGCGGGCAAACTTTTTACGGGGGGACCTGAAGAGAAATGGATAAACAGCGGATTCTGGTTGTGGACGATGAGATTCGCATGTGCGAAAGCCTGGATACTCTGTTGAGCAGCCGTGGATATGATATTCAATGCTTCACCGACGGCGGGAAAGCCCTCTCCTATATCCAGGATCAGGGCTGTGATTTGGTCCTTCTTGATCTGATGATGCCCGAGATGGATGGTTTTACCGTCCTGTCGCGGATTAAGAAAAATTTCCCTGATGTGCAGGTCATCATCATGACCGCGCAGGGCTCCGCCGAATACGCCGTGGCCGCCCTGAAAGGGGGAGCCGATGATTACCTCTGCAAGCCCTTTGAGATTGACAAACTAATCAAGCGGATCCAAAACACCCTGAAAACCAGCAGGTTGTCGAAAGAAAACGCCCTCATCAACGGGAAGCTGGCCATGACGGAAGCACAGTTGCGACAGGCTCAGAAGATGGAAGCCATCGGCACCCTCGCCGGCGGCATCGCCCATGATTTCAACAATATCCTCATGGGCATTCAGGGTCACCTCTCCTTGATGCTTTTTCAGATCGATGCCACCCATCCCTTTCATCCGCGCCTCATGACTTTGGAAAAACTCGTGGAAAGTGGATCCAAACTCACATCACAGCTCCTGGGATACGCCCGCAAAGGGCGATATGAGGTGAAACCCATCGACCTCAATAGCATCATCAGCGGAAACGTGGAGACATTCAAGCGGATGAGGAAAGATGTCCTTTTCATATTCGATTTCGCAGAAAATCTTTCCCTGGTCGAAGCGGACACCGGACAGATGGAGCAGATTTTAATGAACCTCTTCGTCAATGCCGCAGACGCCATGCCCGATGGAGGTGAGATCATTGTCCGGACAGAGAATACGATGATACAGGCCATGCCCGTCCAGCCCTTCACGCTGAAACCGGGCCATTATGTCCTTCTGACCATCAGCGATATGGGTGTCGGCATGGATGAGGCCACCAGGGAAAGGATCTTTGAGCCCTTCTTCACCACGAAGGAAATGGGCAGGGGAACAGGTCTCGGGCTGGCATCCGTCTATGGCATTGTCAAAGGCCATGACGGATATATCGATGTGCAGTCCGAACCCAACAAGGGCACAACCTTCCGGATCTATTTCCCCGTTTCGCAGCAGCCGGCCGTGGCGGAAAATGAGCCTTCCATTGACCATCTCTTGCGGGGCGTGGAAACGATTCTCTTTGTGGACGATGAAGACGAGATCGTGACGGTCAGCAAGTCGCTGCTGGAGGTCATGGGATACCGCGTGCTCACCGCCAGAAATGGCCAGGAGGCCCTTCAGATTTACGGGCAGCAAAAGAATAACATCGACATCGTCCTCCTCGATATGATCATGCCGGGCATGAACGGGGAACGTGTCTATGAAAAGCTGAAGGAGATCAACCCCGATGTCAGGATACTCCTGCTCTCCGGCTATAGCAAGGACAGGGAGGCAACGGCTGTTCTGGCAAAACAGTGTGGCGGCTTCATCCAGAAACCATTCAAGATTAATGATCTTTCACGCAGTATCCGCCAGGCGATGGAATGCCGGACGGACGAACAGCAATGATTCTTCCTCCGATCACCTTTCCACCGAGAACCTCTACCCGGAACAGTACACGGTGTGGTATCTCCTGAACGCCCCACGGGTATCAGGGATGACGACCGTCACCCAGACGGACATGATCCAGTTCAAATGAAGAAAACAAATATGCCTCCTTTTCGTATTGTTTCTGAATATGAACCCCAGGGTGATCAACCCCAGGCGATAGCCAGGCTGACTGCGGGGATCGAACAGGGTCTTCCCCATCAGGTTCTCCTGGGGGTGACCGGTTCGGGGAAGACCTTTACCGTTGCCCAGGTTATCCAGGCCGTTCAGCGCCCCGCTCTGGTGATCGCCCACAACAAGACCCTGGCGGCCCAGTTGTACGGGGAATTCAAAAGCCTTTTTCCCGATAATGCGGTGGAGTATTTTGTCAGTTATTACGATTATTATCAGCCCGAGGCCTACCTCCCCAGCACGGACACTTATATAGAGAAGGATTCTGCCATCAACGAAGAGATCGACAAGCTGCGCCATGCGGCGACACATGCCCTTTTCGAACGTCAGGATGTAATTATTGTGGCCAGCGTGTCATGTATTTATGGTCTCGGTTCCCCCGAAGCCTACCAGGGGATGCAGCTCTATATCGAGGAAGGGATGGAAATAGGCCGGGACGTCATGCTCAGGCGTCTTGTGGAAATCCAGTATGAACGAAACGATATCGATTTTCACCGAGGGACCTTCCGGGTCCGGGGTGATGTGGTGGAAATATTTCCCGCCTATGAACAGGAACGGGCGCTCCGGGTGACCTTTTTCGATGATGTTATTGAAGATATTGTTATCGTTGATCCCCTGAGGAGAAAAAAGATCGAAAAAATAACAAAAATAGCGATTTATCCGGGAAGCCATTACGTGACGACCAAGGATAATCTGAACCGAGCGATGTTGGAGATCCGCGTGGAACTCCGGGAACGACTTGTCCACCTGAAAAGCCAGAACAAACTGCTGGAAGCACAGCGTTTGGAACAGCGTACCATGTTTGATCTCGAGATGATGGAGGAAATGGGCTACTGTCAGGGGATCGAAAACTACTCCCGCTATTTGACCGGGCGGCAACCGGGACAACCTCCCCCCACCCTCATGGAGTATTTTCCGAAAAACTCCCTTTTGATCATTGATGAGAGTCATGCAACGATACCGCAGCTCATCGGCATGTACCGGGGGGATCGTTCCCGGAAGGAAACCCTGGTGGAGTACGGTTTCCGTCTCCCCTCGGCCCTGGACAACCGGCCCCTCCGCTTCGAGGAATACGAAGCCTTTCCCCAGCAGCGCATATATATCTCGGCAACACCGGCCTTATACGAAATTGGGAGGGCAAATGGACAGGTTGTCGAGCAGATCATCCGTCCCACCGGTCTCATGGACCCGGAGATTATCATCAAGCCTGTTAAGCATCAGGTTGACGACCTCCTTGGGGAGATCCGGAAACGGGTGGAGAAGGGGGAGCGTGTCCTGGTGACCACCCTGACCAAGCGCATGGCGGAAAACCTCACGACCTATTACCAGGAATTGGGGATCAAGGTCCGCTATCTCCATTCGGACATCCATACCCTGGAACGGGTGGAGATAATCAGAGACCTGCGGTTGGGAGAATTTGACGTCCTGGTCGGAGTAAATCTGCTCCGGGAAGGCCTTGACATCCCCGAGGTCTCCCTGGTGGCTATCCTTGACGCCGACAAAGAGGGTTTTCTCCGCTCGGAACGATCCCTGATCCAGACCGCCGGCCGGGCGGCGAGGCATGTCTCCGGGCAGGTCATCATGTTTGCTGATGTGATAACGAAATCTATCCAGGCCTGCCTCACTGAGACAAAACGCCGCCGTAAAATTCAATCCCGGTATAATCAGAAGCATGGCATCACCCCTGAGTCCATTAAGAAGACCATCTCGAATGTCCTGACCTCGGTCTATGAGGCGGACTATCTCACCGTGCCGCTGGTCCGGGAAGGAAAGGCGCCCTATGGGAAGGAAGATGAATTGGCCACTTTGATCGTACGTCTGAAGGCGGAAATGAAAAAGGCTGCGGAGGACCTGGACTTTGAAAAGGCGGCGGAACTGCGGGATGAGATCCGGGAACTTACCTCGCTCATGGTTGAGCTGGGGGGCGAGGTTGCATGACGGACAACGATGGGGTTACCATGACTGAACGGCCGCTGGATAAAATAATTCAGACTGCCCCGCGGTCCCCCGGGGTGTATCTGATGAAGGACATCGCCGGGAAGGTCATCTACGTCGGCAAGGCCAGGGACCTCCGTTCCCGCTTGCGGAACTACCTGGGAGGGGGAGATGCACGCCCAATGATCCCCTTTCTTGTCTCCCGAATCCAGGACATTGAATGGATACTGACGGATACGGAAAAAGAGGCCCTGATCCTCGAGAATACCCTCATCAAGGAACACCGGCCCCGCTATAATGTTGATTTCCGTGACGATAAGTCCTACTTTCACATTCGTGTGCAGGCAACCGAGACATTCCCCCGGTTTCAGCTCGTCCGGCGACCCAAAAAGGATGAAGCGAGATACTTCGGTCCTTATCCATCCAGCGCCTCAGCCAAGGAGACCCTGAAGTTCCTCCAGACGGTCTTTCCCCTCCGTACCTGCCGGGATGTGGAGCTTCGAAGTCGCAGACGGCCCTGCCTGGAGTATCAGATTGGCCGTTGCCTGGGGCCCTGCGTCCAGCTTATCAGTGAAGAAGCCTATCAACACGCCGTCCGGGATGCCCTGACATTTCTGGAAGGCAGGGAGACGGATCTGTTGCAGAACCTGGAGACCCGCATGAAAAGCGCTGCAAAGACACTGCAATTCGAAGAAGCCGCCGCCTTGCGGGACAAAATAGCATCGATCAGGACAACCCTGGAAATACAACGGACCGCTTCCCTGACGGCATGGGATCGGGATGTGTTCGGCCTGTATCGAGAGGGCGCCTTGACCCAGGTCTGCCTGCTGAAGGTGAGAGCAGGTAAAATGGTGGGAAAACAGACCTTCCCCCTGATCCGGGTTGGCCTGCCGACGGGGGAAATCATTGCGGCGGTGCTTACGCAGTATTATGACGCCGGTCATGAAATTCCGGGAGAAATTATGCTTCCCGAAGAAAGCGAGGACCGGCCCGTCCTTGAAGAATGGCTCGGGGAGAAGCGGGGACGATCCGTCAAGATCCTGATTCCGAAAAGAGGGCAGGGGAGAGCCCTCGTCCGGATGGCCAGTCGCAACAGCGAAAGCACCCTGAAGATAATGCAACAGAACGTCGGTCCAGATGAGGTCATGAAGCGCCTGGTGACGGCGTTGGGGCTCCGGAAGACGCCGGAGCGGATGGAGTGTTTCGATATATCGAATATTGGCGGTGAGTATGCCGTCGGTTCCATGGTCGTCTTCTCTCATGGCACTCCATACAAGGATCAATATCGCCGCTTCCGCATCCGGACGGTTGCCGGCGCCGATGACTACGCCATGATGTATGAAGTTCTCAAACGGCGTTATTCCCGGAGCGGGGATCTGCCGGACCTGTTGATGGTGGATGGCGGGAAAGGACATCTCTCCGTGGCCCTTTCGGTCTTGAAGGACCTGGACATCGGCGGTGTTGAGGTCATTGCCTTGGCCAAAGGGGGATACCATGACGGGGAGAGGCCAAGGGGTGATGATCGGGAAGGGGGATACGGTGTCGGGGAGGAGCCACGGGAATATGACCAGCGTGACAGGAAAAGCGGCGACCGGGTCTTCCTGCCGGCCCGGAAAGACGCCATAGATATCTCCCGCTGGCCGGCGGCATTATTCCTTCTCCAGCGTTTGCGCGACGAGGCCCACCGTTTTGCCGTAAGTTATCATCGGAAAGTCAAAGAAAAAGAGGATTTCAACTCGCTGCTGGATCAGGTGCCAGGCGTCGGCCCGGAAAAAAGGAAGGCCCTCCTCAAGGGATTGGGAGACATGGGAAAGATCAGGGAGGCGACCGTTCTTGATTTGCAGAAGATCAAGGGAATTGGTAAGGAGCTGGCCACCGCGATTGTTGCCTTTTTCAGGAAGGAAAACGGTCTTCCGTCGTGAGTCGGTAACGTTTATGGGAGTTAGCAGGTGAGTTTTATTTCGATTCTGGTTATTGCCGTCGGGTTGGGCATGGATGCCTTTTCCGT
This sequence comes from Deltaproteobacteria bacterium, assembly GCA_026388335.1. Lineage (GTDB taxonomy): Bacteria > Desulfobacterota > Syntrophia > Syntrophales > UBA8958 > UBA8958. The sequence goes on along the minus strand of JAPLJZ010000012.1, from coordinate 20,475 downwards.
GGCCATCAGCATTGGGGCTGTGAGCCGCAAGGTTTCATTTGCCCCGGTTCTGCGCCTATCTGCAAGTTTCGGCTTTTTCCAGTTTTTCATGCCCCTTGCTGGCTGGCTGGGCGGGATGACGGTTGCAGATCACATTGCCGGGTTTGACCACTGGATCGCCTTTGTCCTCCTCCTCTATGTCGGCGGTAAGATGATCCATGAATCCTTCCAGCATGAAGAGAAAGTCCATTCCAACGACCCTACGAAGGGCCTGACTCTCCTTATGCTTTCCGTAGCCACGAGCATCGACGCCCTGGCGGTGGGCCTGAGCCTGGCGTTTCTGAAGACGCCGATTCTTTATCCAAGTATCATCATTGGTGTAGTTGCGTTTATCATGACGGCGTTGGGGATGCTCTTCGGGGATAAATTAGGAAAGATCTTTGGGAAGCGGGTCGAAGTCATCGGGGGGATCATTTTGATCGGTATCGGGGTCAAGATCCTCTTCGACCACGTTGCTTGATAAAGACAAAACGCGGTCTTCTATCGGTTAGCAAAACGCTACAATTCAATGTCTGACCCCCCGAAAATTAGGACTTCGCAATGCTCTTGACGCTTGACTGTTCACATAAATATGTGCTACACGTTTCCACGTGAAATGATGTTATGGAGGAACAAATGGAAAAACAGAATGTTACACTGTCCTTGCCAAAAGACATTTTGAGAAATGCCAAAGCGGCGGCGGCAATCAATGATAAATCCCTCAGTGCTTTTCTGGTGGAGGCTCTGAAGGATAAACTTGACGAGAATCGGGATTATGACGCAGCCATGCGCCGACAGATGAAGGGCCTTAAGCAAGGCTTGCCTTTGGGGACGGGCGGGCAAGTTACCTGGTCTCGTGAGGATCTTCATGAAAGAAGATAGGTTTTTCGTCGATACGAACGTTCTTGTTTACGCCTATGATGAAACAGCCGCCGAAAAACACGAGCAGGCGAAAGAAATAGTGCAGGATCTGTGGGAAACCCGCAATGGCGTTCTCAGCATGCAAGTATTGCAGGAGTTTTTTATAACCGTGACCAGGAAGATACCCAAGCCTGCGGACATCGACACTGCCGCGGATATTGTTCGTGATTATCTTCAATGGCGTGTCGTGATATTGCGCGGGCAATCAATTATAAGCGCCATAGACATCCAGCGAAGGCATCTGATTTCATTCTGGGACGCCCTGATCCTGCAGGCAGCCGTAGAGGGGGATGCTGCGTGTCTGCTGACAGAAGATCTGGCTCATGGCGCTAATCTGTACGATGTGGAGATCAGAAATCCATTCAAATGACCTGAAAAAACTCTAATATTCAGATTGACAAAGCAGAGATTCCTGCTATTTTAAAAAGTAGGAATAAATGAGCTTGCAGGAGGAAACATGTTGGCAGTAAAAGTTTTACCGAAGGGTCAGATTACTATTCCCAAGGCATTGAGGAAAGCATTAGACATTCATGAGGGCGATACCCTCATGGTCGAAGGGGCCGACGAACAGATTGTGATCAGAAAAGGCAAAACAATTTTCGACTTTGCCGGTTCTCTACCCGGAATGGGAATGTCCCTGGATGAAATCCGTGAGAAAGCCATTGAAGCAGGAGTCGCCAATGACGATTAATGCTTTTGTGGATACGAGTGTGATTCTCCGGGTTCTCATTAAGGATGACGAGGAACAGCGGGCAGCCGCGGAAAGGCTGATCCGATCTTCAGGTAGCCGGGGGCTTGCCCTGCACCTATTGCCGGTTACGGTACTGGAAATCGTCTGGGTTCTTGAAAAGGTGTATAAGTTCAAGAAAGAATCCGTCCGGGAAATGGTGGAAGCCATCATCAATACCCCGCAGTTGAAAGTGGATATGGAGGATGTTTTCCGGCAGGCTCTTCGTATCTATTCAGAAAGTAATATCAAATTTGCCGATGCCCTGATGGGAGTCAGGGGTATGGGAAAGGGTTATAATCATGTTTTCACCTTTGACGAAAAACATTTCCAGCGCATAGATGGACTGAAGGTGGAAAAACCATAGACAGGATAAACCATGCATCGGATGTCAAAACCGCCGGAACTCTGATTCCGGACATCCCGGCCCCCCCCCTTCTTGATGTAAATCACCACGGACCGGTGAAAATCACCACCATGATTTCGTTTGTATAAGGAATGGAAAAAGAACAGCGGCCGGCGAGCTTCCAAAAAAGTTCTTACATACGGGAGCTTTCGACCTTCGCTTCATCAGGTTGACGAGAGATGTCTCATGGCATGTCCATTGCTTGCCAACAGAGCAAATAGAAATTTCAGGACTGCTTCAAAAAATGGAGGGGGTGATAAAGGGAAGGGTAAGTCAGACGCAAACGAGTTTCAGATTAACTATCAACAAATAAATTTGAGGAGAAGAAATTATGAAGGTATTTCGTAAGAGAAAAGGACAGAAGGGTTTCACCCTGATCGAGCTCATGATCGTTATCGCGATCATCGGTATCCTGGCCGCCATCGCCATCCCGCAGTTCACGGCGTACAGGACCAGAGGTTACAACACCGCGGCAAAGTCGGATGCTAAGAACGCCTACACAGCGTCGCAGGCTTTCTTTGGCGACAACCCGACAGGCACGTTATCACTAATAACCCTGACAACTTCGTATGGATATAGACAAGGTCCGAGTATTACTACGTCTGTTGGCGGTACGATTGGCACCATGACCATTACCGCTGTTCATGCGACTGGTACCCTCACATATAGCGTCGATGCTGCAGGAGTGATTACTCCCTAACTTTTAACAACAATTATAAACATGAAAGGGGTAAAGTAAGGATAACTTTACCCCTTTTTTATAAGAGAACAAGGGCAACATTGTGAACAAGTCTGATGATTTTTCCATCGACATAGGGTGGAATTTCCCAAATATAAAGAAATACACCACCGCCTTTGTTTTACTATTTTTTTTTCTCCTCCTGATTTACTCGAACAGCTTTGACTGTTCATTGCATTTTGATGATTTTTCAAACATCACTGTTAATAACAACATTCAAATTACGGATCTCTCCTGGGTGAATATCGAAAGAGGTCTTTATGGCGTTATTGGCTCTGACCACTGGCAGCGGCCTGTTTCATATTTTAGCTTTGCCCTGAATTACTATTTCGGCGGACTTGATATCTTTGGTTATCATATAGTCAACTTTTCCATTCATTTTTTAACGGCATTTTTCTTGTTTCTGTTTATTTATCATACCCTGAAACTTCCCCTTGTTCGCGATAGATACGAAAAGAGCGCTTACTCCATCGCCTTGCTGTCGACATTCCTCTGGGCGATCAACCCCGTTCAGGTTGCCGCCGTCACATATATCGTCCAGCGAATGGCCAGTATGGCGGCCTTGTTCTACATTATGGCCATGTTATTCTACCTGAAGGGAAGAACAAGTGAAACCCTGTTGAAAAAGATGATGTTTTTTCTTGCCTCCGTCTTTTTCGGAGTCCTTGCTTGCGGAACAAAAGAAAATGCCGCCATGCTGCCGGTGGCCATATTTCTGTATGATTTGTTTCTCATCCGGGGTGTCACGAAAGAAAACTTAAAAAAATCTTTGAAATACGGGATCGTTGCGGCTGTTGCCGTTGTCGCGATTGGCCTGCTTTATATCGGTGAGATCCCCACGATCCTGTCGGACTATGAAATCCGATCCTTTACGATGGTCGAAAGGCTATTGACGCAACCGCGGGTGCTAATTTTCTATATATCCTTGCTCCTCTATCCGATTACGTCCCGGATGATGCTGATTCATGATATCGATATATCAACGTCCTTATTTACGCCCTGGACGACCATCCCTGCTTTTTTGGCCGTTATTTTCATCATTGTTACCGCTCTTTACTTGGTCAGGAAAAGGCCGCTTGTCGCCTATTGTATCGTCTTTTTTTTCCTCAACCATCTTATTGAAGGATCTTTCATCGCCCTGGAGCTTGTTTATGAACACCGCAATTACCTTCCTTCCATGCTTTTTTTCCTTCCCCTTGCCATAATGATGATCAGGGGTCTGCAATATTTTTCAAACAACAAAATGATTTTTCTCGTTTTAAAGATATCTATCATCGCCGTAATGATCATCCAGGGAGTATCCGTTTATATACAAAACAACATCTATAAAGATGATATATCGCTTTGGAGCGATAACAGCGAGAAAGCGCCACGCCTGCACCGCGTCCATCAAAATCTTGCCACCGCCTATTTTACTGCCGGAAGGTTGCCGGAAGCCTTCAAGGAGGCGAACTTAGCCCTTGAAACCTCTCTTGAGTCCTATCAGGCGTTAAATCTAAGTAGTAAATGCAGGACGCATGGATTATTGGGTGAATATTATTTGATTAAAGGAGATGATGACAGGGCTTTAATGCATCACCAGGAAGCACTACGACTGGATCCCGCTTATCATACCAGTTACAGAAGAATTGCGGAGATTATGGTTCGTAAAAGCCGCCCGCAAGAAGCTGAATCATGGATACGAAAGGGGCTTGCTGAAAAACCCACATCCTACACATATCACGCCATCCTCGCCCGAATTCTGCTGAAAAGAGGATATCCCGATGAGGCAATCAAAGAGGCGCGCATATCTCTTGCCCTGAATGGAAATCAGTCAGAACCTTATGCAGTAATTTCCGGCGCCTTCAGATTGAAAAAAAATGATACAATGGCGGACCACTTCCAAAAAATTGCCGCCTCACCGGGTTTAGAGGATCCGGGCGCCCAGGCGGCTCCCATATTAATGCAGGCGGCTCCATGAACGCTGAAAATGATTTCGAATTGAATTTCAAATGCACATTTCCTGATGGGAGAATTTGTGCAGGCGCCTTCGTCCTGCTCTTTGCCATCCTGCTCCTTGTTTATGCGAACAGCTTTGATTGTGCGTGGCACTACGATGATTCCGTAAATATTCTTGAGAACAAAAATATCAGAATTAATAATCTTTCCTGGGCAGAGATCGAGAAAAGCTTCTATTCCTGGTCGGAGATCAAGCAGAACCTTTATGGACCGGTTGACTCTTATGCTACCTGGTCGCGGCCCTTCGCCTATTTCAGTTTTGGTCTTAATTACTATTTCGGCGGTTTGAATGTCTTCGGCTTTCATGTAGTAAATTTTGCCATCCATTACCTCGCGGCAGTTTTCCTTTTTCTGTTCATCCATAACATGCTGCAACTCCCTTTACTCAAAGAAAAATATGGAAGTTATGCCTATTCGGCAGCGCTTTTGTCAGCCGTCCTTTGGGCGGTACACCCAATTCAGGTCCCGGCGGTGACCTATATTGTCCAGCGGATGGCCAGTATGGCTTCGCTTTTTTATATAATTGCCATGTATTTGTATTTAAGGGGCAGAACCGCCCCGACTGTTCCCAAGGCTGTTATCTTTTACTTCCTCTGTTTCACTTCTTTCCTCTTGGCTCTCGGTTCAAAGCAAAACGCCGCCATGTTACCCGTGTCACTGATCCTGTTTGATCTCTTTTTTATTCAGGGCATCAGTAGAGGCAATGTCATCAGGGTGATCAAAATATTAGGCGTGATGACGGCATGTGGGCTCGTCTTTGTATTATTTTATATAAAATCCAACCCCTCAACTCTTGATTACGGGGTCAGAATGTTTGGCATGGGCGAGAGACTTCTCACCCAGCCACGCGTTTTTTTCTATTATATTTCGTTGTTATTTTATCCCATCAGTTCTCGATTGATGCTGATTCACAGCATTGATATATCGAAGTCATTGTTCAATCCCTGGACAACTATTGTCTCTATTGCGGCACTTTTAATGCTTCTGGGTACTGCCTTGTGGAAGGCGCGTAGAATGCCATTGATCTCCTATTGCGTACTATTTTTCTTTGTTAATCATTTGATCGAAGGTTCATTTTTTTCCCTGGAACTTGTTTATGAACACCGAAATTATCTTCCCTCCATGCTTTTCTTTCTTCCCCTGGTGATCGGTTTTTTAAATGTTCTGGATTTCTTCGCAGAAAAAAAGTCCATGTGCATAGTGCTTGTGACTGCCGTGACTTCCATGATGATTATTTGGGGCGTTACCACCTTCATGTATAACGACATTTTCAAGAACGAGATGACCCTCTGGAGTGATAATGCCAAGAAAACGCCGAAGCTGCACGGTCCTCACCACAATCTTGGGATTGCCTATCTTACTGCCGGCCACCTGACCGAGGCATATGCCGAGTGCCAGTTGGCACTGAATGCTCCGATCTTAGGGAATCTAACGAATAAATATAAAACCTATATAACGCTGGTGCAATATTATATAGCCGTCGGCGATATGGAGAAAGTGCTTTATTATGCCAATGAATCTCTGAAGTTATTTCCCAATAGGGCCGATCTTCACAATTTAAAAGGATTGATCCTGATGGAAAAAAAAGGTTTGGATGCTGGGGAAGAAGAAATAAAGAAAGCCATATCACTCAGACCGAATGATGCTACATTTCATTTCAACCTCGGCCTTGTTCTCCTTAAAAAAGGTCAACCCGATAAGGCCATGAGTGAGGCGCAGAAGGCTTTACGCAGGGATCAGAATTCCTGGCAGGCCTATTTACTGATTTCAGATGTATTCAAGGTAAAAGGGAATCTGCGGGCAGCCGATCATTTCCAGCAGCTTGGACGTCGTCTGTTGACGGAACAAAAGCGTTTGATTGGCAAAGCGGACATGCTTTAACACCACAGGATGTGGCTTGTCGTTAATTGCAAACATTTTGAGAGACGGTGCCCATTTGCCAAGAGATCGTTTTAAAATAATTAAGATTCTCATACTTGGTACTGGTTTTTATCTCCTCTTCGTCACCCTGTTTTCACAAAGAATTGCAGATAATGACCTCTGGGGTTATCTTTCCTTCGGCCGTGTTTTCTGGGAAGATGGCTATTTCCCTTTTCATGATATCTTTTCTTACACACCGACAAAACCTCTCTGGGTTTACCATGAATGGCTGACAGGGGTGATTTTCTACATCATTTATAAATATTCCGGTCCCGCCGGCCTGCAGTTGCTCCGCTATGTCGTGATTCTGTTCACGATCTATCTGATCTACCTGACGGCATTGAAAAAAGGCGGGAATCCCTTAGCTGCTGCTATTGCCCTCATTCCCGCTATGCTGCTCATCTCTTTCGGCCATGTTCCTATCAGAGCCCAGATATTCACGTATCTCTTCTTTATTCTGACGCTCTATATCCTTGAAGATGCGAAAAAAACTCAAAAATGGACCGTTTTGTGGTGGTTACCACCGATCCAGATCCTGTGGTGCAATTTCCATGGGGGATTTGTTGCCGGTTTCGGGCTGATTGGTCTTTATGCCTTGGGCGAGGGATTATCGGGGGGGAAATATGTTCCATATATAAAGCTCGGCCTCATTGCAACGCTTGCGACGTTGATAAATCCCTACGGCATCAAATACTGGACTTATATGATCTACGCCGTTGCCATGCCGCGTCCGGAAATAGAAGAATGGATGTCGGTTGTAGACGCCATAAGAAACCACTATCAGACTTTGCCGGTTTATATATTCCTTGTTTTGGCTTTTCTCTCCTCCCTCTTTTTGGCTTTTCGTCGGAAAAGGGGCTTGACTGACTTTTTTGTCCTGGCCGTAACGATTTATTTAGGATGTATGCACATCAGGCATAACATACTTTTTGCCCTCGTATTCGGGTCTTTTGTACCGGTAATGCTCTGCGAATATTGGGAGAAATGGAAAGCAGAGGGTCTATTCTTCACGCGCCGCTTGTGGGTTCCCAGGTCGTTGGCTGTGGTCCTTTTGTTTTCCCTTTATCTATTGAGCAACCCCTCGCTATTTTTGACAGCAGTTCCCAGCTTTGCGCTGTTGACACCGGCCCCTATATTCCCGGTAAGCGCCGTCAATTGGATCAAGGCGAACGATATCCGGGGAAACATTCTTCCCCACTTTGATTGGGGAGAATACCTCATCTGGACCTGCTATCCCGCCTGTCGTGTTGCTATGGACGGACGTTACGAGACAGTGTATAAAGATCAGGTATCGCAAGAATATTTTGATTTCCTAAAAGGTCGTGAAAAGTGGGACGTCTTTCTACGCAAGTATCCACACGATATGGTTCTTATCAAATCTAAATCAAGGACCCATCTATTGATGCTTAGAGAACCTTCCTGGCGGGTAGCATATGCGGATCAGTGGAGTGTTTTATTTCTGAGAAATGAGAATAAGGCGATGAAAGAAAATGATAAAGATAAATAGTGAACAGGTGCAAGACGTTATCCTTTCGATTATCCTTCCGGTTTTCAATGAATCCGCCACCGTTGCCGAAGCGATCAACGCGGTTCTTGCTACTCCTTACCGGAAGGAGATAATAGTCGTTGATGATGGCTCCACGGATGGGACAAGAGATATCCTCGCCGGAATCTGCCATCCTGACGTGAGCATTATCTTTCACGAAAAGAATACGGGTAAAGGAAGGGCCATCAGGTCAGGCTTTGCTCAAGCGACAGGTGATATCATTCTTATTCAGGACGCCGATCTGGAATACGATCCGTCGGAATACCATGTCCTCCTGCAACCGATTCTTGCGGGAAAGGCAGATGTGGTTTATGGTTCACGCTTTGCCGGACATGGCACGCATCGTGTTCTTTATTTCTGGCATTATGTGGGGAACCGTTTTTTAACCCTCCTGTCCAATCTTTTTACAAATCTAAACCTCACGGATATGGAATCCTGCTATAAGGCCTTTACCAAGGAGGCCCTACAAGGAGTGCAGATAAAAGAAAACCGTTTTGGATTCGAACCGGAGATTACCGCTAAAATGGCGAAAAAAGGACTCCGTATCTATGAAGTCCCGGTTTCATACTATGGTCGCACTTACGAAGAAGGGAAGAAGATCGGCTGGAGAGACGGCTTATGGGCGATTTGGTGCATTTTAAGATACAACATTTTCCCTCGTTGACATACAAGATCATACTTCGTATGTTCTCAGAGAAAAAAGCAATTACTTGACTCAAAAAAGTTACACGGTCTATAGCGAGTAACGGGAAAGGCCGCAGTGATGGTGAGGGGATAGTGGCTTGATAGTTCAAAAATTGGCAATTCTATTGCCAACCTACAATGAAGGTTCGAGACTATACAGTTTCCTGGAAGCTCTCGGAAGCTTCCTGTCATCTCCAGAGGCTGGCCAGGATATATGTTTGCTCGAAAAGTATTTGGTAATAGTAGACGACGGGTCGGCGGTTCCCGTTGAAATACCTCTTTGGATACAAACATCGGGGGCATTTCATTCTGTTCATCTCCTGAGTCATGCCATTAATATCGGGCAAGGTGCGGCCCTTCAGACGGCACTGCAATATGCCAGGGTAAACTTGGATTGCGATCTTTTTTGTACGATTGATGCCGATGGTCAGCATGATCCAGGCGACATGACAGCTATGTTGCAAAGGATGATGTCACAGCGGGCCGACATAGTTTTCGGGAATCGATTCAATCGGGAAGTTTACGGAAGCATCCCCTATTTTAGGAGACTACTGCTTAAATCTGCGATCTTTTTTGAATTGTTTTTAACAGGATTAAGACTTTCGGATTCACACAACGGTTATCGTATGTTTGGGCGTAAGTGTGCAAATCTCATTCACCTGCGGCAGGCCAGGATGGCCCATGCAACCGAATTCAAACAGATTGTCAGCAAAAATAATCTTTCATATGCAGAGAGTCCTGTACGCATTAGCTATTCCCAGGAGGTGATTGAAAAAGGTCAGACCAATCTTAATGCAATGACGATATTGAAAGATCTCTTCATGATTTATATTTTTCAAAATGGATAAGTACTTATTTGCAGCAGTACAGCTAATATTAATTCTTGCTCTCTGGATTGACTGGATTTTCCTTGCCAGATCAGGCCGACGCGCATGGATGCTAATGCTGATCGGGATTACTCTCCTCTCTTTATGGGCACAATTTGAATCACACGGGCAAATTCTCTCCCGGTTTTTTGAGTTAGAGCAACTGACCGAGCTCATTATTTTTGGTTTGGCAGGTATCCTCATTCGAGAAGTTTTTCTTTCTCGGGCACGCCATATGAGACTTGAGACCCAGATGGCCGATATGGTTAGGTCATTGGCTATTCGTGATGCGAAAATAGTAATTGTTGGCCCCGAGAAAAAATCAGAATAAATATCAATGAGGTTTGGTAGTTTGCATAATATCGTATTTCATCTACGCAGTTCTTTATTCTCAAGAATTCTTGCCCTATCGGGTTTTCTCTTCGTCATCGCGGTTTTTTACCCAGGATTTCTCTCTTCAGACAGCATGGAACAATACCAGCAGGCGAAGCTCGGGGTGTTAAGCGACGCCCATCCGATTGCAATGAGCCTTCTATGGCGTGGGTTAATTTACATTCATGATGGTCCCTTGCTTATGTTGGTACTGCAATCCGCCTTGCTCTGGACGGGACTATATCTGTTGACCAGGGTGTACATGACTCGTTGGCGTGGAATCTACCCCCTTTTGTTTCTGGTGGTTGGAATTACTCCGAATATGCTGATTTATGCCGGTGTCATCTGGAAAGATGTGCAAATGGCGCATTCTTATCTTGCGGCGACAGCGTTGTTTGTCTGGATTCTCAATGCAGACCAGCCGGCCAGAAAAGCAGTGCGGTGTGCCGCTTTTCTGGCCGGCCTCCTGCTTTTTTACGGAAGCCTTGTCCGCCATAATGCGATCGCGGCGGCGATTCCAATGGTGCCGCTGTTTGCCTGTGCGCTGTCACGATGCTGGGATGGCGTCTGCAATCTTGTTTCCCGTAGGACGATGTATCTGTCGATTATCCTTTTTATTCTCCTCCTTGGCGCTCAGCCGTTGCTAAATGTCGTTGTCAAGCCCCAAAGAGACCATTTTGTTCAGTACATACAGCTTTATGATCTGGCGGGTATTTCTCTGCGCATTGACAAACCTTTATTCCCGGATTGGATCATAAATGACAAAGCACGGTTTAATATGCAATCAGTCAAGCATTTTTATAACCCCTATAGTGGCAATTACCTCTTTTATGACCATTACGGGCTTGACTATCCCGCGCCGTTAACTATGACAAGAGACCCGGGACGGCTTGCCGAGCTGAACTCGGTCTGGATCAACTCGGTCCTCGCATATTGGCCCCAATGGATTGACCACAAGCTTGATTGTTTTCTTGCCCTCCTGCGCTATTCTGATTGGTCTTGGAATTCGGTTGCAGGAGTATTGGTGATTCAGGAAAATCATCAGAGTCGTAGACCTTTTTATTCGGTAGCAACCATCAGTTATTTAATTCTTTTCTCGGGAACATATCTCTTTCGGCCATGGATTTGGATCTACATTATTATCGCCGGCCTTATTGTTGCGTTGATGGGTATAAAACGCATTCCTCAATCAAGGCAGCAATTTGCAATCTGTTTTACTCTTTTTTTATCAGCGCTTTTGTATATAGCCGGTTATGCCCTGATATCATCGGCGGACGATTTCCGTTACGTCTACTGGTCCACTTTTGCGACGATAATCGGATGGATTATCCTGATTGGAGAGGCAAAGGAAATTGCGGGTATAGAGCAAAAGACATAAGTATTATGATCATAGGAACCCGCTTCCGGAGAGGGGCGAACATCAACCCTTCCTGTCACAGCCATCCTTTTTGAAGGAAAAATTTCTGTCGAGTAAAACAATGATGGCGGCGAGAGATATTTCGATGATTACGCTCATTAATCTGATCAGCAGCGCTGCCAGAATTACAATCTCTTTGGGGATAAATGTCGGGAGGATAAGAAAGATAATGCCCTCACGAACCCCGATGCCGGCGGGTGCGAAAAATGCTGCGATACTGACCACATCGGCTACGTAAAAAGCACCTACGATTGTCAAAAAATAGGTCCAACTGATTTCATGCAATGACTGAAAGGTGAAAAGCAGGCCCAGTCCGTAAGGTAGGCCGATCAGCATGTTTACGCCGATCATTGACAGCATCAACTTATAGCTGGGCAGCAATTCAAGGGGTGTACGCTTCAGAAGTTTCAGGAGCGAGTTGGCGGACTTTTTTAATGCCGGCGGGTAGAGGATGAAAAAAAAGAGGATGATTCCCGCGACTGCCGCGTAACGGACATATGCGGGGATCAGGGCGGGCAGAAAAGCCATGGCAATAAGAACCCATATGCATGCTGACGATAATGCCGCGATGGTTTCAACGCCCGTCGCCATAAGGACGCTTTTTTTCGTATTGGGAGGATAAGCATCGAGACGCATCAGGATTAAGCCTGCTTTACCAGGTAAATACTTTCCCAGTTGCGATAAGCTCCATATGTGGGCCGCGGAAAAAAAGGAGCTCTTCAAGCCAAATCCCTTGGCGATAAGCATCCAGACCAGGATACTCAGAGGATAGGTAAGGGCCAGGAAAAAAAAGCTGAGGAGTAGCGAGGATACCCTTAATTGGTAATGAAAGGTGGCCATTTCATTGAACGTGTGCAGAACATAGGCTGTCACACCGGTCAAAACGGCCAACAATAAAAGGTTGCTATAAAACCTCTTCCAGTTAGGGGTGTTTTTGGGTTTGAAAATCTTCACGATGAGGTCTTGGCCCGATCAATCATAAAGTTTGTGGTGGAAGGCGATCTTGTCATGATATTTTTTAACGAATTTTTTCTGGAGCTGATGCAGTTCCTGATTGGTCAGTGTCTTTGTTTTTGTAAATATATTATGATATTCGTCAACCTCAGACCAATCAATATCCCGATGGACCTGTGAGTCGTAGGCCGCCGTACCGGGGAATGGTGCGAGGATGGTAAAGCCTACGACATCAGGCTCGATTTCTTCGATGAGCCTGTCCGTCATTTCGATGTCTTCCAAGGTCTCATTAGGCATTCCCAAAAGGATATAAGCACGTCTAATGAATCCAAGCTCTTTTGTAATTTTAAAGGCCTTGCGAATATCTTTCAAATTAAACGGTTTATGCATATCCTTCAAAATGCTTGGGGAACCACTTTCAACCCCTAACCACAATTCCCTGCAACCTGCTGCCCACATCGCTTTAAGTAGCTCGGCATCCATGACACTTACGACCATGTTGCATCCCCAACTGATGTGTAAGTCCTTTTTTATCAGCAAATCGCAGAGTTGAGAGAAATGTTTCCTGTCAAGGCCAACCTCATCGTCGGCAAAACTGATATGATCAACTTGCCAATCCTTTGCGAGGATTGCAAACTCCTCGGCAATATTTTCGGGGCTCCTGGTGCGTTGTTTTCTCTTCCAGACCGCATGTGATGCGCAAAAAACACATTTGAAAGGGCATCCTCTCGTCGTGAAGATACTGGTGACCCTGCGACCTTCAAGATTCTCCGTCTTTTTCAGGTGCCTTTCCAATTTGATGAGATGTCGGTCAGGATGGGGTATCGTATCAAGATCTTCGATATAAGCACTTTGTATAACCGGCTCCCGAAGACCTTGAATGATTTCCAACATGGATCTTTCACCCTCACCGACCACGACAACGTCCACTTCCGGGTATGCCGAGGTTGCGTCCGGTAACGCCGAGGGATGGACGCCGCCGAACACATTGATCACCTGAGGATTAATCGCTTTGATCTTTTTGGCCAGAGATAAGGCATGCTTCATTTGCGGGGATGTACAAGAATAGCCCACTATGTCGGCGTCACGACACCCTGCAAGGATGTCTTCCTCGCTATCAAATGAGGCCGAGTAGAATTTTATCTCTAAGAATTCTTTTGAGTGTTCTTTACAGTACGCGCCAAGGTAACCAATATTGAGGGCTTCCCAAGAGAAAAAGGCGGCTGGCTGGATAAAGACAATTTTCATGATATTGGGCCTTTCGTTTGTGCCAATTCATGCAAAACGGCCGCAATATAATCAACTTCCTGATGGCTTAAACTTGCATAAATGGGTAGTGATAAAATAGATTGTGACACTTTTTCGCAAACCGGTAAAGACAGGTGTGGATAAAGTTCTCGGAAAAAAGGTTGCAGATGGGCAGGGGGAAAATAAATTTTGCTATCGATTCCTTTTCGATACAATGCCTGCATCACCTCATCGCGGCTCCGGGGATACTCTTCGTTAATTTTGATCGTGAAGATCATGTATGAATGAAGGGAATATTCAGGGACATAAGGGGGAACAATCCCGGGAATAGCGCCGAGTATTTTTTGGTAATAATCTGCAATCGTTCTTTTTTGTTTGAGGATTGCCGGCAGTTTCTTTACCTGCTCAACTCCTATGGCGCCCTGCATTTCCGTCATGCGATAGTTGTAACCAAGAATCGTATGGTGGTAAGGTTCAGGGGAGCCGTGATTCTTTATCAGCCGCAGTTTATCTGCTAGGTGCACGTCATCTGTGGTTATCATGCCGCCTTCACCAGTCGTGATATTCTTTGTCGGGGTAAAACTGAACATAGCGGCTATGCCCCCACCGGAACCAACCTTACGTCCCTTGTATTCGGCGCCTATGGCCTCGGCAGCATCCTCTATCAAGAACAGGCGGTGCTTTTTGCAGATGTTCAAAAGCGCGTCTATATCAGCGGCCTGTCCTCCGTAATGGACGACAATAACGGCTTTTGTCTTGGCAGTGATTCGCTTCTCCATGTCCAGAGGAGCCATGTCGAAAGTTTTTTCGTCAATATCTGCGAATACCGCCCGGGCGCCGGTATGGAGAACTGCTGTGGCTGTAGATACAAAGGTTAACGAAGGTACAATTACCTCATCGCCGCTGCCGATTCCCAGGGCAACCAATAAGGCATGGAGGGCGACAGTGCCATTGAAAAAAGCCACGGCATGGTTGCATGAAATGTAATGACAGATACTGTTTTCAAATTCCTTTACCTTCTGACCTTCGTTAACCCAAGTGGACAAAACCACATCGAAGCATGCCCGCGCCTCTTCGTATGATAAAGAAGGCATGGCCATGGGGATTCTGATATTTCCGGTATCATTGGGCGACGCTGGTGTCATGTTGCCATCAGGCAAACAGCCCAACTGTTTTAAAAGACATATATCGTTATTGACTTCTTCATAATCTTGCGGACGGCCGATATCCTTCCAGAATCCTTTTATCTCAAAACAATTGATTCTGTTACGTTCTTCTATTTTATTTATCAGGTCGGGAAAATCAAAAAAACAATCATTAGGAATGATTTTGATAACCTCAGGTGACATGGCGTAGATACCGGCGCCAATTTCGTAATATACCAACGGTTTTTCTTCTATTTCATTTAATATTTCACCATTTCTTTGAATGTGTCCGAATCTTGAGTGTTCGCCGTACCGGGTTATACCTACAGTAACCAGTGCCCGCGTCCGGACATGATGATGAAGGATCTCTCTCAGATCCTGGTCGGTCAGGACGTCTCCATTTATAACCAGAAAGGGATCACGAGGTATCTCTTCGATCAGCGTTAAAGCCCCGATTGTTCCGAGGGGCTTATCTTCATTGGTATATGATATGCGGACGCCACGATCCCTGCCGTTTCCTATCCTGGCTTTGATCATGTCCCCTTTGTATCCCAACGTGATGATAAAGCGTTTAAAGCCCTCATTGATCAATTTGTCTATCACGACTTCGATAATAGGTTTATTCCCCACCGGCAAAAGGGGTTTAGGGACATGCTCCGTGAAGGGTCGCATCCGAATACCCTTGCCGCCGGCCATGATGACGACTGTTGGTTCCCCATTACTCATGGTGAATCTGCCCGCCTTTTAAGCTATGGTCTATCAAAGCCCCTTGGTTTTCTGCAAATAATCTCTGCATTTTTCGATAATTGTCACGGCGGCATTTTCCGTGCTTAACAAAGAAAGGAGCAAATCGCTGTTTTTAGTAAATTGGTCCTGCGTCTGACAGGTAATAATATTTTCAATCGCGGCGGCCATCGCTACATGATCCTCGCTTGGAATACTCAAGCCTAAGTTGTATTTATTGACCAGATAGCTCGTATCCCCGGCGTCTGTAACGACGACAGGTATTTTTTCGGCTGCCGCCTCCCCAAGAATGAGGGAGATGCTTTCGCTCCTTGAAGGTATGACGATGCAATTTGCATGTTTGAATAAAGCCTTGATGTCTCCATCTTCCAGCTTTCCGGTCAGAAAAACATTGTTTTCCAGTTTCAGGTCTTTGATCATTTTGACATAATGGTCGTATTCTTCTCCGTAGCCGACTATATAAGAGCGGATCGCTATACCTTTGTCCACTAATATTTTTACCGCCTTAATCAGTACGTCCTGTCCTTTGGAAAAGTGGAGACGCCCTACGGTGACCGTCCTGAAAAAGCCGACATCCGCGGGGACAGCAAAGTTGGAGCGTGTGTCTGTGAGCTGTCTGTTTGTAGGCGCAAAATGGCATGCTTTCGACCCGGCAAGGGCGGAGGTTTTCTTGCAAAGGTCAAATCCATCGGCAAATAATATGGCACTGCGAGTCGCGACAAACCGGATAAAAGGCCTTAACATTTTTTTATTGGTTGCCACCAGTACATCCGATCCCAATGCCCTGACAGCATAGGGGATTTCTGTAAGCACAGAGATCGTTAAGGCAATAAGACCCCCGGGAATAATCCACTCGGCAAGGATAAAATCAGGTTTCCATCGTTGGCATATCTTTTTCCCAGTGATTATCCCGCTCAAAAAAAAGTGAGCAACCTTCAAGAAGTTAATAAAGGTGAGCTTCGAAAAAATGTCAATCAGGGGCTCGCACCCGCCATGCCAACTGAAATAGGTGATATCACATCCCTCCCACAATAACTTGGATTCCGTCTGAAGCCGGTCACAGTTTTGTGTGAGGACATGGACGTGACAACCAAGATGATTCAGACCATGGATAAGATCAGGGATCCAGATGCCGCCAATACGTTGGTCGGCGGGGAAACTGCTGGTAATAATCAATAATTTCACTTATAAAGCCTTTCATTATCCTGAATGTCCATCCACATGGCAAATAACAGGGATTGAAAGGCACTGGTAAAGAGGAATATAAAGGCTAACATGGTCAGGGCCGGCACATTTTCATTCGTAAACATCATGATCAGGAGTATTTTCAGCATGTAGGGCGCCGACATGATGCCAAGGAAGAACGAAAAATGATACAGCAAAAAAAGCGGATGAAAATCCCTGATAAGATATTTAATCCATAACCTTTTGAAAAATGATTTCAACAGCAACCAGGAAATACGGGGAATAACTTTATATAATTTCATCTTGGATTTTTCACCGATATCATAGATCGGTTTTATCCCGACTTCCTTGATCGTGCAGAACCCGATATTCAACTTGACAAGCAAATCGTTGGGCATTCCGTAACTTTTATAAATATCGTAAATCTTGATAGATTGCAGGGCGCGCAGGGAAATTGCCGTATATCCTGATTGGGTATCGGAAATGTGCCAGTAACCGGAGGCGATTTTTGTCAGGATGGATAAAATGGAGTTACCAAGATACCTTGTTTTGGGAATCACCAGCCAGGCGCTGCGATGAATTAAACGATTGCCTTTAGCGTAATCAACATCTTCGTAAATTACGGGCGTACAAATAGATTCTAATTCCTCAGGGTCCATCTGACCGTCGCCTGCCATGACTGCGGTGCAGTCGATATGATGATCGAGACACCATTTATAGCCACTGGCAATAGTCGCCCCGACGCCGCCGTTTTTTGTATGTTTGATAAAAATGATTCGGTCGTCATCAGGTTGCTTATTCGTAATAATAGCGGGCGTGTAATATTCAGACTCTTTAATGGTCATGTCGTTAAGAACCATTTCCGCCCGGTTGTATCTCGTTTGCGCGAATTCTTTCTTTGCTATTTTTAGACCGGATTTATTTTGATCAGCCTTGGAAATAAGATTCAAGACAACAGCTGCTGTTCCATCCGTGGAGCAGTCATCGACAACAATGATGCGATCGACGAAGGAAGGCATACTCTCAAGAACTTGAAGAATTTGATTTTCTTCGTTGTAAGCGGGGATGACAACGGCGACGGTTTTATTGTTAAGCATAGAATTATTATAGAAGCTTTCTAAGGATGCTCATGAGCGAGAATTTGAACAAAACTGCTCATGACAGATCGGTTGCTCATTTTTTCGCGAAGCAGCACTTTTTTCGTCCGCAAGCGATTCCCTTGCCTCAAAAATATCTCTATCGCCACATATAGATAGGATTGATTAACTTGTCTGCCAATAAAAATCAAGCCCTATTTAATGCCCCCTTGCCCGCAACGCCCATTGTTTGTGAAAAGGTTGGGCAACAATCTTGCTCATGGGGGTGCCGGAGGTTATTATATGGCGAATATTCGTTAATTAAATAGATCATTCGGCGATCATTGTCGAGGCTTTGGGGTATGCCGGATCCCGGCATATGGCATCTATTTGATATTATATAGTAATTGACGACCAACAAAAAGTTTTGCCCTGAATTATGGAGGGGAATGGGGAAACATGAAAAAATAATGTGGCCGTTTTTAATTGACTTTCCAGGTTTACGAATGTAAATCTCGGATATCCTGATCTCTGCAAAGTCCCTTTATTTTGGGGAGGGTTTTAAATATTCAAGATATCATCAATCAATGAAAAAAGATTTTATGCGAAAGAGATTTATACATTATGTCATCATTGCCTTTCTCGTCGTCATTGCCTACCTGCCGACGTTTACGGGAGATTTCATTTTTGATGATCAGACGCTGATCAGAGATAATCCCTATATTACCCAGCTTCAGTCCCTTTCATCTTACCTTTCCCAGGAAGACGGCATTGCTGACCCACGGGACAAAGGAATATTTCACACGGGCTATTACCGGCCCCTGATCAACATCACCTACTTTATCGACTACAAATTATGGGGGATGAAGGCTACCGGATTCCGTACTACAAATCTGATTCTTCACCTCATAACGTGCTTCATCCTGTATGAGTTGCTCCTTCATTTGACCGGATACAGGCAGGGGGCCTTTTGGGCGGCCCTCCTTTTTGCCCTCCATCCTGTACATACGGAATCCCTGTCCATGATTGTTTCGAGAAATAATATCCTGGCGACCCTTTTTATTCTGGTCTCACTGTATGGTTACCTCAACTGGTGGAAGAAGGAATCGCCTGTCTTGCTGGCTGTTTCTCTCATAGCTTTCGTGGGTGCCGTATTTTCCAAGGAATTCGGTCTGATGGCGCTGCCGATTTTCTTCCTCTGTCAGCGCCTATTAGTAAAAGAAAACAACCTCAGACGGGAAATGGAAAGCTATGTTCCATACATGATCATCGTGGGTGTCTATCTTTTCCTCAGAAAAGCAGTTGTGTCCGCTCCTTTCATCATCCCGGATGATGTTGGGATGAGGCTCTATTTTGTTCCCTATCTTCTTAGCTACAATCTGAAACTTATTTTCATTCCCTATAATCTGCACAGCTTTTCCGTTGTTTATCCGCCCTCCTTGCTTTCGGGCATGGCGCTGTGCTCCTTCTTGTTCGTTCTCTGTCTTGCGGTGTTGTGGTATTTCTTGCGGAAAGAACGTCTGCTCTTCTTCTCAGGAATCGCGTTTACATTGACATTGCTGCCGGTCCTCAATTGTGTCGCCAAGGTTTCCGTATCCCTGATCGCCATGCGCTGGCTCTACCTTCCCATGTCCTTCGTAGCTTTAGGTGTTGCCTGGCTGCTGGCGAAGACAGGGGGGGATCACAAGAGAATCCTGCGGATAATCCTCATGGCTATTGCGGTTTATTTTACTGCCTATTCTTATACCTTGAATACTCATCTCTGGCATGACAACAAAACATTCCTGAAGCAGGAGGTCCTCCATTTCAATAATGATCTTTACGCGGGTGACTTTGCGGAAATGATGTTGACAGAGAAGCAGTATCGAGAGGCCGAAAGATACTTTCTGCTGTCCCTGGAAAAATATCCGCGCCAAGTCCTCAATTATATCAACTATGGGGCGCTGTTGATTGAAACGGGACGGTCGCGGGAAGCACTTGCCATACTTGAAAGAGCCCGCTCCCTGCCCATGATTCATAAAGACCGTAGCAGTTGGAACAATAATATGGGTGGGGCCTTGACGCTCATCGGAGATTATGATCAGGCCCATAAATATTTCCTTCAGTCCTTGGTTATGGATCCCCAAAACCACTTAATTCATCGCAATCTAGCTGTATTACTTCTCAGGGAGGGGCGGGCATCTGATGCGGCCCAGCGTTTGAAAATTGCTGAACGTCTCAAACTGGGGAAATAGCCATAGAAATAATTGACTTTCCAAGTGTATATATGTAAACTTATACCGGTAGCGGACCCGTTTAGGTTCGGCGAACCATGACAATCGAAGCCCATAACAATCAAAGGAGGAGTACCGCGATGGTGCAACAGGCATATGAAAAAGGCAAATTGTATGAGTTATCCATTATCGATCTGAAGATTGATCCGGATCAACCGCGGAAATCAATGGATATTCAGGCCCTCGAGGACCTGGCCGCATCGATCAAGACCCGGGGCATCATCCAGCCCATCCTC
>JAPLJZ010000169.1 GCA_026388335.1 Deltaproteobacteria bacterium | reverse complement strand
GAACCTTTTTCATCGCGTCATAAAGTTGCTCGGCGTTCATTTTATCCCCAGCGCCTCCCGAAGGGCCTTTTCATTGAAACCGATGATGACCTTGTCGCCGATGACAATTGTCGGGAAAGAACGGTTGGGATTGTATTTGATCACCTCATTGATCACGAGTTGTTTTTCGTCCCCCTCGAGTAGATCCACATCGGTGGCGTCGAAGGTGACATTACAGTCGTTGAGAAATTTCTTCGTAGCCTTGCAGTGACTGCACGTACTCAGGGTAAACATTCTCACTGATGTTGCCATAGGTATGTCTCCTTCTGATAAATAGTTAAGGCCATTCAAAGTCTACGACGATAATGGCCTCGCAGAGGCCCCTCACCTTTTGAAGTACGGGGATATGGTCGGGGTGGACCTGGTAACTCTTCAGGGAATCAAGGTCCGTAAAACTCGCTACCAGTGCGAAATCGTAAGACCGTTCGGACTTGAGAATATCCGGCCCGAACTCAAACTCCTTGATCTCGTCAATTTTCCCGGGTAGTGATCCGAGACTCCTTTTCAGGTCTTCAACTTGCAACGCATCAACGCCCGTTTTGAATTTCATGAAGACAATGTGTCTCAGCATGGGACCTCCTTGTCATTTAATTGCAGATAAATCATGACTACATCCATATTCTAATTCCTGATATAATTCAACAGAAAATACTGTCAGAGTGGTTTCCATTGGGGACAGATCTCCGAGGACGCCGGCACAAAATTCCTGCAGACGGCGGGACGTGTTTCATAGATAGAGCAGGCCGAATGATCTTCTTCCCACATCAGAAAAGGGCAGCCATGAAGA
This sequence comes from Deltaproteobacteria bacterium, assembly GCA_026388335.1. Taxonomy (GTDB): domain Bacteria; phylum Desulfobacterota; class Syntrophia; order Syntrophales; family UBA8958; genus UBA8958. Next base: position 10,112 of record JAPLJZ010000169.1, on the reverse strand, counting down.
TAACGTCCGCTATCGGCAGAAATAAGATGGTCTCCCGCCCACATGGCATGTTCGTTTTCGATTACAGACATAATATCTGTCCGTCCCTCCCGCTTCCATCGCAGAATGTCTTCATCCCTGACATAGGCGATAAAGTCGGCAAGGCAGCATTTTCCACAGCGATGGCAAAGCTCTTCGCAGGAAGAATCATTCAGATTCGTGTTTTTCTTTGCTGAGAAGGAGATATTCATACTTATAGAGATCCTCGATAAAATAACGGATGATTTCATCCTCGTCCCGCCAGGGTGAAGGGGCCTTCAGGATAGCTCGCAACCGGGCCGTCATCTCGAAAGGGATAAAATCAGCCACTGGCCCCCGGATGATCTTATAGTCATGGTAATGACCGATCTTTTCAAGATGAGAAAACTGGATCGTAAATTCATCGTGGCCCTTGAGCATAATGCATTCAGGATTGTCCGATGCGGAAACGCGGATCAGGTCTCTATATGGACCGGTGACCGCAGCTTCACAACTGTGCTCACTTAGGAAGATGAAGGGAACTTGGGCACAGCACAGTTTTTCCAGGGCCATGAGCGCCCCGATATTAATGTGAAATGAGGGATGTTGGGGTTCCGAGAGCCCGTATCTGGCAAAGAACTCCCAGACCAGCTTCAGATCAGGAGATAAAGTTGCCGGGGAGTTCACAAGAATATCTCTTGTCAAGTCCGTGATGGTGGGATAATCGCCGATATTTTCATTCAAGACAGCGAGGTCCACGTCTTCAAGAACCATCGGAGGGGTTTCCAAGAAGTCTTCTTCACGGAAGGAAAATGCGCCCGGGAAGCCACTCAATGTATACTTCTGCTGATCGAGAAGGTGTGGGGAAATATCGATCATTGTCACCTTATGAAATGGTTTCCGGCTCATAAAATCTCTCATAAGCCACCCGTAACCTCCTCCTACCTCGAGGAGGTGGGTAATTCGGTTAAATGGGAAGAGGCCATTCAGGTAATCAAAGAGAAGATTTCCGTATGAGTCCTTAATGTTGAGCGTCATACGGCAGGGACTGCGGCGATCAGCCAGGGTATTGCATAGGGTCGTTTCCCAACCGAGAGTACGGAGGTCCTGGCGATGATAGTCTGCCGATGAATGAACTGTGAAATCCATATTAGTCTTTATTATATCAGTAAAAACAGCAAGGTAAATAAAATAAATCATGTTTTGGTAATTGTGTTTACATAAAACGATCTTTTTTGCTTAGTGTCAAGCACTTCATGAATTGAAATAATATTTATTGACAAATATTTTCTATTTCTATATCATACTCGACTTTCATCTATAAAAGAAATGCGGGAAAATACCACTATGAAAAGAGATTTGACAAGGATCAGGAATATCGGTATCAGCGCCCATATCGATTCGGGAAAGACGACCCTCACGGAGAGGATCCTTTTTTACACCAAGCGCATCCATGCCATCCATGAAGTCAAGGGGAAGGACGGCGTGGGGGCGACGATGGACTCCATGGAATTGGAGAAGGAAAGGGGCATTACCATTGCCTCTGCTGCAACCTACTGTGAATGGTCGGGACATGAGGTCAACATTATTGATACTCCCGGGCATGTCGATTTTACCATCGAAGTCGAAAGATCTCTCCGGGTACTGGATGGAGCGGTTCTTGTCCTTTGTTCGGTAGGGGGTGTGCAATCCCAGTCGATAACCGTAGATCAGCAGATGAAACGTTACCATGTTCCCTGTATTGCTTTCATCAATAAATGTGATCGTAGCGGGGCGAATCCGAGTCGAGTGATAGAACAGCTCCGGACAAAACTTGGTCATAACGCCGTGGCGCTTCAGATGCCTATCGGTCTGGAATCAGATTTTCAGGGGATCATCGATCTCATTGCAATGAAGGCACTCTATTTTGACGGGCCTCATGGCGAGGATATTCGGAGCGAAGACATTCCGGAGCAACTGCTTGCGGAAGCGCGGCAAAAGCGGGAAGAGCTGATTGACCAGGCCTCCGCCTTTTCTGATGAACTGACCGATACTATCTTGGAAGAAAAGGAAATCACGACGGAGATGATAATTGCGGCCCTCCGCAAGGGAACACTAGAACGTCATATGACACCGGTGATTATCGGTTCTGCCTATAAGAACAAGGGTGTGCAGCTTCTCTTAAATGCGGTGGCTGAATTACTGCCATCTCCGGAAGAGGTGAAAAATACCGCTCTGAATCTCGATGAAAATGAGGCGCCGGTTACGCTAAGCAGCCATCCCGAAGATCCTATCGTCGCGCTGGCCTTCAAGCTTGAGGACGGGGCTTATGGTCAGTTGACTTATATTCGTGTCTATCAGGGCACGATTGCCAAAGGTTCGACAATCATCAACATACGTTCCGGTAAAAAAATAAAGGTGGGCCGCCTGGTGAGAATGCATGCCGACCAGATGGAAGATATTGAAATGATCCAGGCTGGCTACATCGGCGCCCTCTTTGGAATTGAATGCGCCTCCGGCGATACCTTCGTTTCACCCGGCCTGAATATCGCGATGACCTCCATGTATGTCCCCGATCCGGTCATCTCCCTCGCTATTGAGCCTAAGGACAACAAGGCGCAGATCAACATGTCGAAGGCCCTGCAACGTTTTACCAAGGAAGATCCCACTTTCCGTTGTCATGTGGATGCGGAAACGAATGAAACGATCATTGAAGGGATGGGTGAATTGCATCTCGACGTATATGTGGAACGGATGAGGCGGGAATACGACGCCGAGGTGATGACCGGCAACCCACGTGTCGCCTATCGGGAAACGATCACCCAGCGCGCTGATTTTAATTATATCCACAAAAAGCAGACCGGAGGCTCCGGACAATATGGCCGGATAGCGGGGTACATTGAGCCTACCGCGGAAGGCGATTTTATTTTCGACAACCAGATCACCGGGGGCGCCATTCCCACCCAGTATATTCCGGCCTGTGAGAAAGGATTCCGACAGTCCCTTGCGAAGGGTCCTAAACTCGAATTCCCCATTACCGGTATCAAGGTGGCCATTAATGACGGGGCCTACCATGCAGTCGATTCCTCCGATATGGCATTCCAGGCTGCCGCCCGCGGGGCATTCCGGGAAGCCTACCTCCGCGCCAAGCCCGTTGTTCACGAACCGATCATGAAGGTAGTCATTGAGTCGCCGACGGAATTTCAGGGTGCCGTCATGGGTCTGCTGAATCAGCGTCGGGGCATGATTGTGGGGGCCCAGGATGAAGGACACATGTGTGTTGTCGAGGCGCAGGTTCCCCTTGCGGAGATGTTTGGTTTTTCCACGGTGCTACGATCGGCAACCCAGGGGAAGGCACAATTCACCATGGAATTTGCTCTTTATCGCCAGGTCCCTCAATCCATAGCTGAGAAAATCGCTGAGGACATGGCCGCGAAGAAGAAAAATGCGGCGTAGGTTAAGCAAGACATGGCAAAAATACTTGATCTTAGAAACAGGAGCATCGCTATGCTGAAAAAGGATCTGATTTTAAGAAATCCCCTGCGGCAAATGGGCTACGAAAATGACGACATTCTCCCGGAAGGAGGATTCGGTGCGGTTCTGGCCAGGGCCGGGGTGGGGAAAACAGCCCTCCTCGTTCAACTGGCTCTCAACACGATGTTGCGAGGCAAAAAGGTCCTTCATGTCAGCCTCCTCGATCCGGTAAACAAGGTTGATCTCTGGTACCGCGAACTTTTCCGGCGCCTTGCCGTTCAGTACCAGATAGGTCAGATCCGGACGCTCTGGGAGGATATGCTGCCCCTTAGATTCATTATGACCTTCAAAGTGGAAGGATTCAGCGTGCCAAGACTCCAGGAGCGCCTGAATGACATCATGGAGCAGGGCCTTTTTAGCCCCGACATGATCATCATCGATGGGCTGATCTTTGATGACACATCCAAGCCGGTACTTGATGCCTTGAAAAAAATGGTCGAAAAACAGGGGTTACGAGCCTGGTTTACCGTTAACATTCATCGGCAGGTGAAGGCGGATGCGGATGGGCTTCCCAAGCCCCTCCTGCCGGCGGACGAACTATTTGATGTCGCCCTGCTGCTGGTAACAGAAGGAAACGAGATGCATATCCGGGATCTGAAAACCGGGGATATACCGTCGCCCCGTCCCGTTCTTATTCTCGATCCCGCCACCATGCTTATCAAGGAAAATGTAGCCGTGGCCTCATAAAGCGTCTTTCAGGGCTGCCAGAAAACGATCGACATTCTCCGGTCTGGCGGTATGTCCCATCAAACCAATACGCCATATCTTCCCCGCAAGAGGTCCGAGACCACCGCCTATTTCAATCCTGTGGTCAGATCGCAGACAGCGCCGGACAGCCAGCTCGTCAATACCGGCCGGACATTTCACCGTGTTGAGCATGGGCAAGCGGAAGGGCGCTTCCACAAGCATCTCCAGACCCATTTCCTGAAGTCCCGCCACAAGCTTTCCATGATTTTGCTGATGGCGCAGGATTACCTTGTCCAGCCCTTCTTCAACAATGAGCATCAATGCCTGATAGAGGGCATAGAGCATATTAACGGGAGCTGTATGGTGATAGACACGGTTCTTTCCCCAATAATTGGCAATCATGGAAAGGTCGAGATACCAGTTTGGCACTTTTTTCTGGCGACGGTTGAGCTTGTCTACAGCCTTTTCCGAGAAGGAAAGGGGGGAAAGCCCCGGCGGGCAGGAAAGACATTTCTGTGTACCGCTGTACAGGGCGTCGACCTTCCAGTCATCCATATTTACCTCGATGCCGCCCAGGCTGGTCACGGCGTCAACCAAGTATAAACATTCAGATCCTTTCAGCAGGGTGCCGATTTCCGCCACGGGGTTCCGTACCCCCGTGGATGTCTCCGCATGCACCACGGCGAGGATATGATAGTCTGTCTGGCGCAGCCTTTTTTCCACTGCTTCCGTAATGACCGGTGTTCCCCAGGGGAACTCGATGACATCAACATGGGCGCCAAGCCGGGAGGCGACATCCTGCATTCTCATGCCGAACACCCCATTGATCAGGATGAGGACACGATCTCCCGGTTCCACCAGGTTGACGAAACACGCCTCCATCCCGGCTGATCCGGTTCCCGATAAGGGGATGGTCATATTGTTCCCGGTTTTCATCACCTGCTGCAAAAGTGATTTCATCTCATCCATGATCTTCAGGAAATACGGATCCAGATGCCCCAGGGTTGGTTTGCTCAGGGCCGTATAAACCTCCGGGGGAACGCAGGAAGGGCCGGGTCCCATCAATAAGACATCTTCAATTTTATCCAGTAGATTACTCGTCATTTTATTGCCTCCTTATCTCGATTTCCGCCTGCACGGGAATGGCGACTTTATGGATAGACGTCATTTATTAATAAAGCGTCTAAGTTCCCGGTACTGGATGACTCCCTGAAAGGTCAAGATGGTCAGTCCGGTGATGATAAGTATCATACCCATGCCTTCAGCGAAAGTAGGTCTTTCACCCAATTGGATGGCGGCGGCAATCATGCCGATGATGGGAGTCGCCAGGGTTCCCATACTGGCCATACCCGCCGACAGGGCTTTCAGGATGAAAAACCACAGGATCAGGGCGAGGGCCTGACTGACAATGGAACTGAATGCGAGTCCGACAATAAAGTGGGAAGTCCATTGCACTGGGGGGCTGGGTACGATCATGGCGATAACGATCAAGGGAATACAGCCGAAGAGCATTTGCCAGGCCGTCAGGGAGATGAGATCGAAGGTGAACTTTTTCCACATGATTTTAGTCATAATTGCACTTCCGGCCCAGGCGATTCCCGACAAGACGGCGAGGGTGTTACCCAACATACCTGACTGAAGATTCCAGGGTTCAAGAATGACCATCAGGCCTGAAAAGGCGAGAATAACGGCGATCCATTGAACTCCGGCCAAGTATTCGGAAAGGAGCGGCCAAGCCAGAACCAGAACCCAGAAGGGCATGGTGTAGACAAGGATCGCCGTTTTCCCTACCCCTCCATAAAACAGCGCCAGCGTAACGAGACCTATACAACCCGTGGTCGAAAGCAGACCGAGGAGAATAGTCATAAAAATTTCTTTTGGTATCAGCGATTTTCGTTGCAGGAGGAGGATGGTAAAAAGACTGACGGCGCCGATAAATGTCCGTAGGGCGGCAAAATCAAAGGGCGACGCATACCGCAAGCATTCTTTCATGACCACCCAGTTGTAACCCCATATTCCTGAAAGGGCAATCATGGCAAAAATGGCCGGTTTGAGAGAGTTTAGTGAACGAGTACCGCCTATGCCGTTCATTGTCTGGCTGGAGTCACGTTACATTTAGTTGGTCTCGTCAGGGTGGCAATCACCACGGAGACCCTGTCGCACTTTTCGTATTCGATTCCAGCTACATAACGCGAAACGTACATCGCAGATCCCTCGTTCGATTATGATATATCTTCTCTTCGTGTTCTTGTCAAGGTATGAGAGAATAAAACGCGCCCTGATAAGACCTTGACAATTGCAGACCAATCCATTAGCGTACAGCGGAAAATCGTCCATAGAGGTTAGAGAGTATATGATGATCGGAGTGCTGATTACAACCCACGGCGGGCTTGGACACGAGTTGATCAAGGCGGCAGAACTTATTAAAGGACCCTTGCAGGGGGTTACCCATATCTCTGTTGATCAAACAAAGGGTCTGGAAGATATAAAAAAGGAAATCAGTACGGCAATAAAAAAGTTGGACCAGGGGAAGGGCGTGATAATTTTAACGGATCTCTTCGGTGGAACGCCCTCTAATATATCCCTCTCTTTCCTGAAAGAGGGCAAGGTAGAGGTGATTACGGGCGTAAATCTGCCCATGCTTCTCAAGCTGACTGATGTTCGGGAAAATATGACGCTACGTGAATATGCCATTTTCATTAAGGAATATGGCATCAAGAATATTTGCGTAGCCAGTGAAATACTCAATAAAAAGATCGGTGCGTGATCCTATGGATTGCGTCCTTATAAGGGTCGACAATCGTCTTGTCCATGGACAGATCATCGAAGCGTGGGTCCCTTTCCTGAAAGCATCCAGAATCATTGTCGTAGATGATGAGGTCGCCAGCGACTTCTTCAGAGAAACCGTTATTAAAATGGCCGTTCCCAGCGATGTTGAGGTGATAATTCACAGTGTCGAAGATTTTGTGAAATACAACGCCTTGCAGGTGAATGACATCCATGATCGGGTGCGATCCATCATTCTGTTCTCTAATGTATGGGATGCCCTGCGGGCCTATGCCCTTGGATTTTCATTCGATAAATTAAATATAGGCAATATCTACAATGACGAATGCCGGCAAAAATTGTCGGCCTGTGTTTTACTCAGCGATGAAGACATTGCCAGCATCCAGAGTCTTTTGCAGCGGGGAGTCCGGATAGAGATGCGGCGAATTCCGAGAGAACGGCCCTTGAATATCGCCGAGGCATTGAACCCCCTGTTATAGAAGCATTTGTCGATGCAATATTATTGAACGATTTGCAGAATGTGTACGAGGTCGTCAATGATATGTTTCTGAACGTTGTCATAGTGTCTGTAATCGGAGGTTTCCTCTGTCTTGATCGGACATGTCTGCAAATCATGCTCTCACGACCTGTCGTGATCGCACCGCTGACAGGATTCTTGTTAGGAGATGTCCTGACCGGTCTGAGTATCGGGGCTTTCCTGGAGTTGCTCTGGATAGACAAACAGCAAATCGGCATCTCTGTGCCCCCCAACGATTCACTGCTTGCAGTAATGATCGTATCCTCCCTGCTGCTTGCCAACAGCCAATACGAACAAACCCGTCATGAGATGATGGCCTTTGCCTTTTTACTATTCATACCTCTCGGTTATATCACTCAAAAAATGGATACGGCGCTTATTCAGTCAAATGAGCGCCTTTCAGAAAAAGCCCTCCAGGCGGCCAAAGCGGCCGACCCCCGGGGAATCACACGACAACATATCCGTGCCATTGTAAAAACCTTTGCCGTTTATTCTCTTTTTTTATTCTTTTCCATAATCGCCGGCATCATGATTATCGAAGCAGTTTTCCCGCTCCTACCCGTTTTCGTTTTGAAAGCGATGGGATTGATGTATCTCATCATTCCGGCGGTCCTTATCGCCGTATGCCTGAGAACGGTAAAGATTCGCAGAACCGTACCCATCTTCTGTGCCCTGTTTCTAGTGACAATGGTTATTATTGAACTAATCCATGCCTTCTAAGCTCCGTATCCGGCAGATGGAATTGAATGATATCCAGGCGATAAGAGATATCGAAGATAGGTCCTTTTCCTTGCCCTATAGTGCCGGTATCTGGGAAAGAGAAAAACGGAACTCCATTTCCCGGACCCTCGTCGTCGTAGATGACAGGGGGGAGGGAACTGCGGAGTTGTGGGGCTATCTGAATTTCTGGCTTATTCTGGACGAGGCAGAGATCCATCGGATTGCCGTGAAAGAGGAATACCGACGTTCCGGTGTCGCCGGCAGACTCCTTCATGAAATGTTCAAGGTTCTGCGGGATATGGGAATCGTATCCGTACATCTGGAAGTTCGTCAATCCAATCATGACGCCATAAAATTATACGAAAAATTCGGATTTATGATAAAAGGTCGACGGAAGGGCTACTATCAGGAAACAGGCGAAGACGCCCTCATTCTGGAGGCCGATGTGAAGAGAATCACGCAGGCAAGATAGAAAATATAAGATAACAAATCATGTGGACAGGAAGAATCACCTTTAATAATCAGCTCGGCCCGCAGCATCTGCATATGGCGGTTCGTCTTCCCTCGGAGTTTCCGGACCCCGTTCCCGGACAGTTTGTGATGATACGGCCTACCAAAAGCGGTGGACCGCTCCTCTCAAGACCCCTTAGTATCTATCAATTTGTGCGGAATCAGGATCATGTCATCCTGGAGTTATTGTACCGGGTCGTGGGACGGGGAACGGAACTGCTCTCCCGGTTGAACACGGCAGCCGAGGTGAACATTCTCGGCCCTTTGGGACGGGGCTTCCGCATCGAAAAGGCCCGGTCCCATCGAATCCTGCTGGCGGGGGGCATGGGTGTGGCGCCGATTACTTTCCTCGCCCAATACCTAGAGGGCCAGGTTGCGGGGAAACATGAGCTGAAAATCTGTCTGGGTGCAAAAAGCTGCGCAGAAATCGTCGGCATGGAGCGGATAAAGGGCAGGCAGGGATTGCTGAACATCGCCACGGACGATGGGAGTTTGGGAAGTTGCGGGCTTGTAACGGACTTGCTGCCGGACATAATGCAGGGGTGTGATCCGCGCAAAACGATAATTTACGCCTGCGGACCTATGGGCATGTTGAAAACCCTTGCCAAACAATTGACCCCGACCGGCATCCCCTGCCAGGTCTCCATTGAGGAGCGCATGGCTTGCGGCGTGGGCGCTTGCCTGGGTTGTGCCGTTGCCGTTCAAAATCGGCGCGGAAAAAGGGAACAGAAATCAGTCTGCAAAGACGGACCGGTCTTCAATATTCGAGATATTTGCTGGGATCAGCCATGATGAATCAAAAAGGTCATGACACGCAACAAAGTAAGCTCGCCGTCGAAATCGGGGCGCTGAAGCTGAAGAATCCGGTAATGACCGCGTCAGGAACCTTCGGTTATGGCGAGGAATATGCCCCGTATGTGGACCTTAACCGTCTCGGAGCAATCATCGTCAAAGGGTTGTCATTGAAGCCGCGCCGGGGTAATCCCTCGCCGCGCATTATGGAAACGCCCGCCGGCATGCTCAACGCCATCGGTTTGCAGAATGTCGGCGTTAAAAGCTTTATCCGGGACAAACTACCCTATCTTCGACAATTCGATACCGCAATTATTGCCAATGTTTATGGGGAGACGATCGAGGAGTATCTCCGGGTAAGCGAGATCTTGACGGCGGCAGGCGGAGTTCATGCCCTGGAAATCAATGTGTCCTGTCCCAATGTTAAAAAAGGCGGCGTCGCCTTCGGAACGGACCCGGATATGGTCACGGAAGTGACAGCGGGAGTGAAGGGAGTTACCGATCTGCCCGTGATCGTCAAACTTTCTCCTAACGTCACGGATATTGTCGTCATAGCGAAAGCGGCGGAAGCCGCCGGGGCCGATGCCGT
>JAPLJZ010000091.1 GCA_026388335.1 Deltaproteobacteria bacterium | reverse complement strand
ACATGAAATACAGGCAAAGGCGGGCGCTACGGTGCTGGAGGAAGCAAGGAATCTGAAGATCGATATTCCGACCCTTTGTTACCACAAGGACCTCAGTTCTTTTGGCGCCTGCCGGTTGTGTACGGTAGAGATCAAGGTCAACGGCAAATGGCAGCTTGCCGCTTCCTGCCAGACGGAAGCAGCGGAAGCCATGGAAGTCCGGACCGATACGGATAACGTCCGGGAAAGCCGGAAACTGGCGGCGGCCCTGCTGTATTTCCGCTATCCCCAGACTGCGGTAGTCCGGGATATGGCGGAGAAGCTCGGAGTCGACGTTCAGGCCGCAGCAGCGGACAGCCGGGATTGCATCCTCTGCGGACTGTGTACCAGGACCTGCCATGAAATCGTCGGAGTCAATGCCTTGAAGTTCAAGGACCGGGGCCTGGCCAGGGACATCGAGGAGCCGAAGGTCGAATTTGATCCTTCCGCCTGTATCGGTTGCGGTTCCTGTGCTTTTGTCTGCCCCACGGGCTTCGTACGCATGGAGGCGGTGGACGGCAAGCGGATCATCTGGGACAAGGTATTCAAAATGGCGGCCTGCCAAGTCTGTGGGAGGTATTTCGCACCCGTGGAGCAGCTTGAATTCATCAGCAAGACAACGGGCGTATCGGTCAGCCAGTTGATGACCTGCGTGAGCTGCCGCTGATCAGCAAAAAACAAATTGACAAAAAGACCGCCCTGCATTACAAGGCGGTCTCGTTTTTCTTAACCGACATATTCCTCAGTAGCTCAGTCGGTAGAGCAGCTGGCTGTTAACCAGCGGGTCCGTGGTTCGAGTCCGCGCTGAGGAGCCAATAAATAAAAGGGTGTTAGCCGTTTCAAGGTTAGCACCCTTTTCTTTGTCTGGTGATTCTGTCCCGCTATAGTCCCGCTTTTCTTTTTATCATCTCTTGCCAGGCAAAAAGAAGGGGGTCAACAATTGCACAGGTTAACCCCTCTTCTCATCCGAATCTCGGCACTCACCGCCGCCGGATCCCCGGTTCTGTTAGGGGGGGGTAGAATTCCGCCCCGGTACGCTTCACCGAGCCATAGTCTCCCGTTTCCGTTCGACGCAGACCCAACAAAAGACCCCTGGGGGTTTCTTCCCTCCCGGCTTTCTTCGCATCCTACTTTCCTGAAAATATTTTTGGAAAAATAAATGTTTGCCTCAGGTTCGATGAGCCACAACTTACTCCCATCTGTTAGTAAGTCCGAGCGATGGTCGCGAAAAGCATTTAACCTTGCGCCATTTGGCACGAGGTCAGAGCGGTCCGACCTCGTAGCAGATGTTACGAAGTCGAACCGGAATCCAATTGAGCCCGGCGAATCCCAGTCGTATTTCAAATCTAGATCCTCAAAATTGAGGAGGAGACGAATCTCCTCCGGGCCTTCATTTTTTCTGTGGTGCGTCAGCTTGTCTTTCCTTCCACTTCTCGGAAGGCGTCAGGTTTAGTCCGACGACACGCCCAGAGCGGTAAATTCCGTCATCTTCGGGGCTTACGATATCAACCTCGATGTTCCCGATGGAATCATACATGAATTCCGTAATCTCATGGATCTGGCGCTTTGCACAGGCAGACAGATGTTCGAGCAGGTAGCCAACGTTACCGACGCTGGGGCCGCCATTGTATTCATCTAGACTTGTCATCAGGCAGGCCAGCGTATCCATCCGCTCAAATATTTTCCCGAGTACCATACTCAACTCTTCCGTTTGGGTTTTAACGGTACTGCCGGTGGGGTGATAGTAGGCGATTGATCCGTCTTCCTCGATCTTGCGGAGAATTTCATAATCATCCGACTTGACGGGCGGGACCGGGTGGACATTGTTTTCAGGAGTCATCTTGTCAGGCTGCATGACGAACCTCCTTCGGCTTAATAGTGACGGCAACGCAACGTCCCTGCCTCATACCGTTGTAATTCTTTGCAATCGTGGTGCATTCTATGGCGCCGATTGCTTCGTCCATGAAGTGAAAGATTTCGTAAATTTCATGCTGAGCATGTTCCACAAGGGCATTATAGACATAGCCGATGCCCTGCTCGTCATAATCGTACAGCATCGCTGCCAAGATCTTGAAACGCTCAAGAATAGCAGTGATGCGATCCCTAAGATCCTCTTCGCAAACATCGAAGCCGCCGGTCATGGCCGCAGGATAACGGTAATCAATGCTGCCGTCTTCGTTTTTGACTTCTAAAATTGTGTTATCGGTGGGAAAAACTGGTGGGATGGTGCGGGCGGATTTCTCTGTTTTCATTGTCATGCCCTCCCTTCCGCACCCATTACGAAAGGCGCGTTTAAGGTGCTGATAACTTCGTCCGTGGGTGTTGACTCACCTCGAAGGGGGTTTGTTGCTGTCGTGAGGGCTGCGCTTTGCGCTACGTCATGAAACGGGGTGTTTGACTTCGCCTTGAAAGTCCCTTTTCCCTCTTCCCGATAGACCATGAAGGAATAAAGAGGGCAATGCTGAATTTTACAATCCTTGCCAGGGTCGTAATAGTGACCCATGCAGTCATAACACTTGGCAATGATCGCCTCTTTCATGGTTAGCCGCTCGCCGTCCATGTGCTTCAAGAGTTCCTTGCGCCCCCTGAACAGTTTCCCGTGCTGTTCAATCCCTTCTCTCGTTCTCTCGACTTGGTTCATTCTTCACCTCCATATAGCCGAAACCCCCTGAAGATTTTCTCCCGGCCATAGGGACCGCCCACAACGTCGCCATTGCAGGAATCTTCAAGGGGCTCTTGATTTGTTGGTATTCGTTTTTTCATTTTCCTATGTTCAGAGAGAATTGTTGAATTGTTATTTCAACAATACAACAAATATCTTTCTTGTCAAGCAAAATTTGTTGACTTCAACAAGGGTATGATTTAAACTCCAACCATGGATAAGAAAGTATTCTTCAATACGACGGTCTCAGAAGACCTTATCAAGGAATTTAAGATCCTTGCAATTCGTGCCGGTAAGAGACAAAATCAGCTCCTTGAAGAGGCCATTCAAGACCTTCTTAAGAAGTACGAGCACGGGGACCAATCCAAAAAGAAATAACTTCCCCCGTTTTCACTTCAGTTGAGTTTTCTTTTACCCTGTGTTACTATCTGCCATCAGGTTCAACGTGAAGCGTGTCGGAAGGCACGCCACAACCCTGAGGGTGTTGTCCGTGAATCCGGGCTTTACACGTAGGATCGGGCTTTGGAACCCCACGTTGAACCTTATCTATTCTCAACCTCTCGTGTCCTGTTGCCGCTATCGATGACGATTGACGGAAATACGGGCGCGATGATCTTCGTGACGTGATGCTTGTAAGTACTCAATATAACGTGGTTTAATTTCATTCCCCCTGATAATTCATGACGTTGTACAGGTCGCCGGCAAGGTGGAGATTATGGCGCGGAAAAGTCGGGCTCCCGCGACAAGGCGCGACAATCATCAACAAAAAAGAGTGGTTATTCATCTTTTTCCTCATCGTCGTTCGTGGTCGCAGTCTGGTTAAGGGGAAGCCTCGGCGGATTGGCCTTGTTGCCGTAAATGACTTCTAATGCCATATCTAACGTCGCTTTTTCTTCGGCGTTCATGGTTTTTACTCTGATATGTTCGGATAGATTCGATGTTGAGAGATTTCTTTCCAACCGCTCTTTATCGAATAGCACACCGTAAGCCATTGCTTTTGTTTGTAAATTAGCCTTTGAAATGGTTTCATCATCGATGCTGGCTAAAATGCGCTCTTGCGTCATTGCGAGCAGATCGGCCCGGTTGTTCTTATAGTGCAGTAGCTTTTCTTCGTCCGTCAAGTGGCCGCCGATACGTCGGTGAACTGCTTGCCGCGACAGACCGCCGCACAGGTTACCAATCTCCTCATAGGTTAAACCTCTTGCTTTCAGGTCTAGCATCTTTTGGTCAACCTTTTCTCTTGTCTTGGGTCGCTTGCCGGGTTTTTCGTTTTTCTGCTCTACTTCAAACGGTTCCATAGACTTTCCTCCTTGATCTTGTCGATACGCATAAAACACCGACGTTATACCCTCAATACCATGATTAACCCCAGATAAACCCGCCGCTTATTTTCTTGAATATTCCGCTCACCGCAGAGAAACATTTCTCACAAATCGGTAAAACCTGATTCATTCGATCTGGCACCCATGAAATACAGTCCTGCTTTGCGTCGCAAAAAATGCAGTGGTCATTTGTTCGCGTCAATCTGATTCGCCCCTTGATAATCGCATCTTTAAAAATCTCTTCCGTGTCAAAATCCTCGTTCATTCTTTTTCTCCTTTTCTTTTCCGCACCTTGCCGTCATAGGATCAAGCCGGGTGCGTTCGCTTGTTTCAGTCATGGCAATAAACCCGTTGCCTTGCCCTTGCCGATGCTGCAAGTACAGGGACACACTTATCAAGATAATCATAAACCGTTGCTCTTTCCTTCCCTGGTGCCGGTCGGAGAACGCGTCCAACGTATTGGAGCACCCGCCCGGAAAACTTGATAGGTGTTGTCAGGAACAGAGTCGTCAGGGCCTTGCAATCGAACCCTTCCCCGATCAACTGACCCGTTGCAATCAACACCCGCACATCCCCGTTGTTCAGGCGTTCCACTATGGCCTTACGTTCGCCATTTACAGTGTCGCCGGTCAAGATGTCAGGATAGACGCCATTACGTCGCAGCATCGCGCCCAGGGTATCACAATGCGATTTCCTGTCTGACAGCGCCAGAATGATACCACTTCCGTTCGATGCCTCCTTGATGATGTCCTTGCATATTAAGGTATTCCTGCCCGGATCGTTGCAAAGCTCACTGAGCATCTTGGAATATTCCGTCGATGGATCGCACCAGGGCAGGAAATCCGTCTCCCGTGAAATTACCTCTGCCTTGAGAATATCCCCGGATTCCTGCAATGCTGCCTTATCAACCTCATGGCAAACATCGCCGACGTGCCAAAATATCAGCTTGCTCAGTCCGTCGCGCCGCCATGGGGTAGCAGATAGGCCAAGCATATAACGGCAATCGAAAGCTGAAACGGCTTCTGTGAAGGTCCGGCTCGGTGTTCGGTGGCATTCATCAATGACGAGGTGGCTGATGCGCTCTTTGATTTGCCTGGCCATCGGATAGATGCTGTTGACTATGCCAACGGTGATCTTCTCCCCGATCAGCTTCTTACCATTGCCGATGATCCCGATTTCTTTTTTTGGGATGTCCAGGTAAGTCCCGATGCGTTCAACCCACTGGTCGAGGAGTTCTTTCGTATGGACTATTATCAGTGTAGGTTGCCGGCGCTGGGCAATGATCTTCAAAGCCATGATGGTTTTTCCTGATCCCGTTGCGGCGCTCAGGGTTCCGAAGTCCTTCTTGAGCATTTCAGCAACAGCGACACCTTGAAAGTCCCGAAGCTTCCCGGCAAAGGTGAAATCTACTTCCGGCAATACCCGGCGATTGTCGATGAGCTGGTACGGTATCCCGGCCCGTCTGGTCATTGCGATAAGCTGCCCGGTGAATCCACGGGGGAGGATCATCGCTTTCTCCCGGAGGCGGAAGAAAGAAAGATATTCGTCAAGGTTCCCTGTCCATCGGCCCATTTTCAGGGCATCCAGGTATGCCGGGTTC
Organism: Deltaproteobacteria bacterium; assembly: GCA_026388335.1. Classification (GTDB taxonomy): domain Bacteria; phylum Desulfobacterota; class Syntrophia; order Syntrophales; family UBA8958; genus UBA8958. The sequence goes on along the minus strand of JAPLJZ010000091.1, from coordinate 17,168 downwards.
TTGATGGTCAACTTGTCCCGAAGCTCCCGGAGAAGAGTACCCGGTGCCTGCTCAACCTTGAGTTCGTTGCTGAGGATAATTTTCATTTCAATGCCTCTCGTAAAGCCTCGGCGTCGCTTAGCCCGCCGTCTATGGTCTGAATACAGAAGCGTTCGTACTTCTTTTCTGATCCGAATAACCCGGCAATGATCCACTCCCGGACATTCAGCCCATTTTGCCATGCCTCAGACGGGTCTTTCCCCTCGATAGGTGGCCATCGCTTCACCTTCCTGCCATAGGTATCATTCCAGAAGGACCATGATGATTTGCGCCCGGCGTCGTCGCTGTCCAAGGCAAGGAGAATGATTTGCGCCCGGTTCAATAGATCATGGGTGGTCGCGTCCGGCTTTGCAGATACGCTCCCCAGGGCAACGATAGTGGCCAAGTCGCCCGCCTCCTGACGCAGCAAGATCGAGTCAAGTTCACTCTCAACCAGAACCACGGCCTCCATGTCAGGATTCAAGATCATCGGCCTTGTGTCGCTGCCCGGTATCAAGATATAGCGCGGCTTGCCTTCCGGTCGGCGTACCCTCAAACGAGCAAGAAAAATATCATCGACAAAGCAGGGAATGACAATCCCGGAGGGTAGCCATAGTTTCTTGGGTGTCCCGTTTTCTTTCAATTCAGTAGGCAATCCCCACGATTCGCGTGTTCGGTAATAGTCCAGGGCGCTCCATCCAAGTCCGGACTTTTTGATAGTGTCGTCACTCAACCCCTTCCCACAGAGAAAGGCCCGAGCTTCAGACCCGGCATCCGTCCAGAGGGCAGTTCTTGCCATTTTAAGAAAAGCTGTCGCCTTCGATACCCAGGTGGCCGGCGGTGGCGCCGGTTCCTTCGGCGTGAAGGTCGTGCGTTCCTGGCAGTGCTCGCCCTGATGTTGAGCGGGGGTAATGTTCAAAAGCTCGCAGGCTTCCCGATAGGACATCCCCCGATATTCCCGGAGATATTGGATAGCGTCGCCGGACTTGCCGCACCCTCTGCACCAGTACCGTCCGTCTCGATCTTCCGGCCATACCCGAAAACGATCATTGCCCCCGCACCAGGGACAAAGCCCGGCATATTCGCCGCCGTGAGTCGTGGCAGTCTTGGTCAGGGTGAAGCCGTCTTGAGAAAGCAGGGCAAGAAGGGTCATGTCAAAAAGCCTCTGAAAAAAAATGTCATCAAAAGTGTCATCACTGGAATTATCCTTGTAAGTATTCAAAACAAAAAGGGAAATATGCCTTTTCCTTAATATATATAGGTATAGAGAAAGATATATTTCTATGTATGTCACTTTTATGCAAAAACAGCCTTTTTTCTTTGCAATGTCAAATAGTTAAATGTCGTCAAATGGGTGATGACACTTTTGATGACATTTTTTTTCAATTTGCCATTCGATAGCTTTTTTTCTCAAAGCTGATTTCTCCTGCTTTGGTGAGATTTTCTATTGCCTGAGCAAATACCCACAAACCAACCCGGTTTGCATTTACCGCCCGCGATAGTTCACGTTTTCCAAGTCCGTTTCCGTTTCGCCCGGTCAATATACGCCGTATCTTTTCTTCCAACCTTGCGATATTTGAGTCAGCGTCAACCGGGTCATATCGTCGCCTTACCTCGAACTGCCAATTCATAAGCCGGATAACCTTGTCGGTAATGTTGGCGTCAATGACCGGCTTCTTTTCGTTGCAGCAAAGCAACAGCATGAATCTTAAAGCGTAGGTTTCAAGGCGTCGGGCATGAACAGACTTCGGTAAGGTGAGATACCACTGGTGGAAGATCGCTTGTGCCTCTAGGGAAATGCTGATTTCTTTGGTATCAATTGCAAATTGAACAATCTTCCCCAGTGTCTCCCGCAACATACGAAGATCGTCGGCGGGTATCTTTTGAGGGAAGGAAAACCTTCGTTGACCATTGCCCGGTACGAGAAACAGCCTATTAGGAAATCCGATAGCCAGGAAATGAGAATCAAAAACGCGCTCATAAGTTTCCGTGGTTGAGGCGGCCAACAATGACAATGAAGCGTTCTCGATTCGGATATCTTTCTTGGCTGTATGGGATTCATATTTTTTCGACTCAAACAAAGTCGTGGTGCATGGCAACAAGACGCTTCCGTCAATACTGCACTTCGACGTAAAAGCCCGGAATTCATCAAAAATCAGGATGATGCGCCCGTTTCCTTGAAGCATCTTTTGGAGACCTTCGGCGCTGCCGATGCCGTGACATTCCGCATAGTCAGGGATGGCCCCCCACCGTTTGGCCTCCTGAAAGAAGAAGCTCGTTTTGCTGATAGCCGTTGATTTTCGTGCGTCCGATGATTCCGCCAAGAGCAACAGATAAAGGCGTGGTTCAACTTTCAATTCGCTGTCCAGGGTGATTTTGTCGGAAAGAACATTTCCAAGACATGCCAAATAAGAGAAGTAAAAAAACTCAGGCGGTGATTCCAGGTAAGTAGAAATTATCTTCGCAAAGCTCCCCGCCGCGCCGGTCATGATCCCGTCCGGTAATTCCAAGGATGATTCTGCTGTTGCGTTATCCGGTGGCCCGTATCGCCGTTTTTCCGCTTCGCGCTTTTCGGTAGCAAGCCTGTTATATTCCTCAATTTGTCCAGTTTGCTGCGTCATGGTCCCTTGCCCCCGTTATTCAGCGTTGGAATTTTCTACAAGACGGTCAATCAGGGCAAGGGCAGGGTAAAAGGTCTTGTTCCCGATCTTTACGGCTCCTTCAATGCCTCGTTTTTCGGAATCCCAATTCGCCAGGGTCCCGCCTGAAACAAACTGTGTAAGGACGGGGTCGCGGCGAAATACAAGGGTTCTACCCTTGAATGCCTCCTCCAAATATTTCCTCAATTCCTCTTTGGTCATTTGCTTCATTTTTGCGCCTCCTGAAAGTTTATTTGTTTCTTGAGGCACAATTTAAACATGTGAAATTACTATGTAAAATGTTCATTTGCAAATTAACATTTTACATAGTGAACGGATTAGAAACGCCGTATTGGCGTGTATTTCCGTCTTAACCTGTTCATGATTATTTTAAAGATGAACAGGTTAAGGTTTCATTTTTGATTGTGCGGATTACCGGATGGAGCTATAGGAAGGGCTAAGCATTTAGTAAGTCTATCGAATTGTACTCGCCCATATGGGGCTAGGTTGTGTTCTTTCATGCTTCTATCGACAAGCTCCTGTATTTTGCGCCTATTCAGAAGGGGGTTGTCTTTCTTAAACCGCATTGCTTCGGTTAAGCAAAAGGATGGACGGCTCTTTTTCGTCGGTGCGCTTTGCGACTTAGGAAAAAGCAGCTTTGGCAAGGGAATTGAGGAGCCAGAAAGGAAACATTCCAGCTCATCAAGGTTAATGTATTCGGCTCTCTTCCCCCTATTGTCTGTTGTTTCCTCTATTGGCAACAGATTATTATTCGCCATTTTGAAAAAGAAGTTCTTACCCGATGTAGTCCACCGCAGTAAAATCCAATTCCAGGCCATAGCTCTTGTGTGAGGTAGCTCAGGCTCAAACTCTTCTGTTTCCTCCCATGTTTGACCGTTGTCGCATGATTTCAGAATATGAGCGGATTCGATAATGGTGCTTTTATCGAATCCGCATTTTTCCCAAAGGTGTAGAAGTATCGCCGTGCAATCGGTATCATTTGCCAAAATAAAAACAAGCTCAAATAAGTCAATAAGGTTATGTTCCCTTGCATCTTCTGCTTTGCTGTGCAGCCATCCGTCAGAGTAAAACTGTTCATAACCTGAAGCATCCCAGTCCAATATTGACGTGGCAATTCTAAGCTCTTGATTTATAAATTTTTCAATATCCGGGTCATTGAAGGGATTCTTTGTGTCCGGTAAGTCTGCCCAGGAAGGGAAATAGGGGTTCTCTGAACATGGCCCAATGTAGAAGATAGGTTTCATATCATGCGCCTCCTGTTCGCGCTCTGAATATTAAAGGGGCAGGGCGCTCAGGATTGCGCCTTTTCGCCTGGCCGGGCTAGCCCCCTGTTTTTGGTTTCATTCCTTTTCTTTTCTAAGTTTCAATCTATCCTTCCCCATTTTTTCAATGAGCCCTGTCGCCTTAAGGATGGATTCGATGCTGATGTCGGGAAGTTCTTCGCTTCCTGATATATAATCAGAAAGGTATGAAGTAGACGGCGGTATAATGCCATGGCGTGTGCAGATGAGATAGGCTACTGACTCGGCCTCAAGTTCACGGCTGGTCTTGCCCAGGCCACGTCTATCCGGCCACCATTTTGTGTTCGGTGAGCCAAGGTGACCGCAGTAAAGATGCGCCAATTCATGCGTTATCGTGGCATATTGGCCCTCACGGCTCATGTTTTCGTTGACAAGGATATAATAGCGAATAGGAATTTGAGTGAATATTTTCCCGCCGGCCTTATTCTTGGCAATCAGAAAAGGGATTTTCTCGGATGTTTTGGGATCCTGAACCATGATTGAACCAGCGGATTGTGATCCTTCTTTACACGTTGCGATTTTTACACCATCGCGCTTGGCGTTTTCAATGGTTCTCTCATAAGCAGATCCAACAACCCCTGAGAGGCCATCAAAGGGTTTTTCAACGGCCTTTGGCAAAAGAATGGCTTTCTGTGTCCTGTCTAGTTCTGTATCAGAGACATCAAATACGAACATGACCGGCCCCATGGGCTGAAGAATAACAAGCGGTCGTGCAGTCGGTTTAATAATCCGGCCATACTGTTCTCGCCATCGGCTTGCAGGCGCCACAAATTCGGCACCGGGCATCTGGACATGCAGCAACATCGCATTGTATGGGGAATAGAGACGAAATCGTGAAACGAATTTCATCAATTCCTGATAAGAATTGCCGGATCGGTATCTCCGCGCATTATTGAATAGGTCATCCAGGGAGTGCTTTACTACAGCTTCATCCAATATCTGTGGAGGTGTCAATAGTTTCGTACTATCAGCTATCTTGCCAGCCATGTGGCCTTCCTACAGAAACACCTTGTAGCCGATGTTCAAAGCCTTCCCAAGGCGCTTCGCCATTTCCTTGCCAATGGGACGCTTGCCGTTTTCCATCTCGCTGATATGGCGCTGCGGAATATCGGTCAACTCGGAGAGTTTAATCTGCGTCAGTCCTTCCCGGTATCGTGCTCCGGCCAGAGCCTTGCCGACGAGCTGTTCCTCAGAACATTCAGGATATGCCTCACGCCAAGGGACGGAATCGGACGCGTCCACAAATCCCAGAGGCTTCAATGTTTCAACAGCCTTTGCCATGTTGACAATCGGCCCGATGAACCTCAGCTCAATCGTTTCAGTAGGGTGCTTTCTCGTGTGTGCCTGCATATGTCACCTCGATCAGTCTTATCTCGTTGTCCATGATTTCCCATATTGCCACATAGGTCGGGTGGCCCTTCTTCAAATGGCAGTGGTAGCGGTTATCCGACAGGGCGCTGAAGTTTGGCCAGTCTCCCCGGATCGGCCCATTTGCTTCCATGTCCTTTTTCAGAGCAATGAGAAGGTTCTGGACTTTCTCAGGTAGTTTTCTAATCCGTTTATTCAGGTTCCGTTTTTCAGTAACCGTCCATGTCATGGCTTTATCCTATACCAATGAAAAGTATAATGCAAGAGGTTTCTATTTCGTGAAGTTCACTACCTGTCCTGCCTGTTGCCCTTGTTCGGCCTCTTCGACTTGCTTCTTGACGGCCTCTCTGCCTTTCTGCATGACATCAGACATCTTTGTAAATGCCTCTCTCAGCCTCGTCTCCGTCATTTTAGCGTATCTCTGCGCCATGATCATAGTCTTATGGCCAAGTGCCTTCTGGGTCAAATACAGGTCGCCGGAGTTCTCATAGACATGAGTACCAAAAGTATGCCGCAGCGTGTGAAAAGTAACCCGGAGCCTTCTATCATCGACACCTTTATTGAAAAGATCATCAGCAACCCTCTGGAAAGTCTTGCTTGCCCGCTCCTGAGGATTCCCGTCATCATCGCCAGGGAATGCCAATCCAATTTTCTTTTCTCCCTGCCGTGCTTTCAAGATTTCCGTAACGTCATCATTCAAGAAAACTGTTCTGGAGCCTGTCTTGCTATCTCTAATCGACATGGATCCGGTATCGTAATTGACATCTTCCCAACGGAGACCCGAACATTCAGAGAAACGCAGTCCACAATTGACAGCAAGGACAGCCTGGTCATGAACGATAATGCTTTTCTCCCTCAATGCGGTCAGAAGCTTGTCAATCTCTGAAGGTGTTAAATATCGAAGTTTGGCGTTATCAACTTTCGGCATCTTCACTTTTGCTTGTAAGTAAATATCCGGTCTCTTGGCGTGGTTGTATATTTGCCGGATAAGTCCCAGGGTGTGATGAACGGTCTTTGGTGCTTTCTTGGCGGTAAACATTGATTGTTTTACCCTTTCAATATCGGTCTGCACCACCTCAATCAAAGGGATGTCACCGAGAACAGGCTTGATCCAGTGATTGAAGAGAAGTCGTTCAGTGCGGATAGTATTTTCTGCTTTGTTATTTTTCACCCAAGGGAAGTAGGTCTTATCAAAGTAGTCAGTTACAGTAACTGCCTCCTGTTCTTGGCGCACCTGAGCTTCCAACTCCACTTCTTTTTGCTTGTCAAGGAGGCCTCTTTTTTCTGCCAAGGTTTGAGGTCCTTCGCCCGATTTCCTATTCTCTTTAAGCTCCTTCAGGCGATCATAGGCTTTTGATTCTGTCCATCCCTCTGAAGCCCATCCCATCCCTTCCTCTTTGTCCTTGCCGTGAAGCTTGTAGCGTATCGTAAAATACTTGTCCATCTGAACGCCATGTTTCCGTGAAGCATGTTTCCGATACCGAACGCCTGGAAAGTTTGTTTTAGTCCATTCTGCCATGATCTTCTGACCCCCTTTCTTAAGCCATTGCGTCTATCAGTCCCGCCATAGTCCCGCTTTTCACCCTGAAATGGGGTGTTATCTTATGAAACTTCGTGAAGGTAATATAGGTCTAAGTATCATATATGTCAAGTGTTAATTGATGAATGATGAAGGTACGTGAAAGCGTTTGGAATTAGCTGTTAACCAGCGGGTCCGTGGTTCGAGTCCGCGCTGAGGAGCCAATAAATAAAAGGGGTTAGCCAAATGATGGTTAACCCCTTTTTCTTTGCATTAGAATGTCTTCTGTCTCTCTGATCAATTATTTATAATCCATCCGCTTTCTTTCATTAACTGTCGATGGTTTCACTCATCTCACGGACGTATTTCCTGACTCTTTTCACATACTGTCTGTGATTTTCATTTAATCCCCCTCTGACGGACCCGGCCCCTGCATAGTATGCGGACAGCACATAATCCCAGAGGAGTGGCTCTTGGTAACCCTGCTTCCTGTAGGAATCCAGGAGGTCACTTAAAATAGCAGCGGAAACCATGATATTCAAGGAAGGATCAAACGCCTTTTTTCTGGATCCCTGAAGATTTAGTTTCTTGGCATAGGCATCCCACGTGATGGGATGAATCTGCATGATCCCCATGGCGTTAACTGGTGAGCGGGCGGCGACCGAGAAATTACTTTCTTTCTTCATGATCGCAAGAAAAATTGTCACCGGAATGTTGGTTTTTTCCGATTGCTCAATGACGGCCTTAGCAACTTCCATTGCATCTCCCAGTTCAATGCCGCTATTGCGAAGAACCTTGTAAATTTCCTCCTTCGTCTTGTAGTGCTCATATTGTTCCGTAATCCCAGGCATTGCTATCACTCCCTGCAAATTGATCTTAACATCCGCCACTGCCTGACGGAACATAATTCCAATGACAAGAACCGATAAAGCAAGAACCATCAGCGATATCACAATCCATTTCTTTTTCTTCTCAACAGATTGCTTCCAGAATATAATATGTGACATTTTCGCACCTCCTATATCCATTAATTTCATACAAAATGTATGAAACCGAAAATCAACAACATTAACAAGTGCTTGATATAACTAATTCTTCACCGTATTTTATGCCTCCATGCGCCAGCCGAATCTCAAGGGCATAAATCCTCACTCCTGGGAAAAATAAGACTTGGATTGGATCAGGAAAGAAAGCTGGCGTGCAAAATGGAGAAAAGCGCTTGGATAAAAGGAAAACCCAACTAATGCAACACGAATATTTTGTTTTTCATGTGCTAAATCTCTGTCCTCCGGACGACATCATGGTTAATGTTCTACGCGACTATCAACTACCAATGCAAATAGCGGACTCCCCTATAGCCAATAAGAAATCAATAGTCAACCTTAATATTATGAGTTCGTTCTTACTGCAATTGACACCGCTTAAGGTAAAAGGACTTGCATAAAAAAAGCTCCCCCCGCTACAGGAGGAGCTTTTAAATGTAAAATGAAGCTTCGTTCTTACAGCTTGCGAACCTTCTCCGCAGCCGGGCCCTTGGGACCGGCAACAACCTCGAAGCTTACCCGATCACCTTCGGCCAATGATTTGAAACCATCTGCCTGGATTGCTGAATGATGCACGAAAACGTCCTTGCCGCCGTCCTGCTCGATAAAACCAAATCCCTTTGAATCATTAAACCACTTAACTGTTCCTTCTGACATCTTTACTTCTCCTTTTGTGTTGGGTTCCTTCATGGAACCATTTAAAATTTTGCCGAACTATTCGGCTGGCAGACTGTTTGTGCAAACAAAAAAACCGCACTTATCATTTCTGAGGTCCGTGCGGTCGACTTTCCTTATAACTTGGTAACAACAAACACGTACTGCACATCAACTTGGGGTGTATACTAAATGATCCTTTATGAAAATGCAAGAGTTATTTTATTTTTTTTTTGATATACCTCCATGACAAATGTAAAGGATGTGTGTCTGGTTCATGATCTTCTCTCTGAATAATATTTTTAGGACTACCTGCGCTGCGCTTCAGTTCTTTCCAGACGCTTGCGGGGATTGAAGGCCTTGTTTTCAATTTCTTCCAAAGCCGCCCTGATGGTCTGAAGTTGACGAAAATCTTCCTTGAAATCGGATTTTCGATACCGTGATGCCTCCATTTTCTTCATGGCAGCAACAAAGCTCGACAGTTCCTCTTCCCGAACCAGCCCATTTTTTAACAACTTTTGGATCTTCATTTCCGTCATCGTAAGGAGATCTTGTAGAATCTGTCTTTGCTCTAGAATCTCCTCAGGCTCGCTGGGTATCACGGCGGCTTCAGAAGTTTTAACGGTATCTGGCTCAGAAACATTCTGTGCTTTCGTTCCCACCTCTTTTCCCCCCTGCTCTTCAATAATCAGTTTCCCCATGAGGGCCGCAATGAAAAGCAAGTTATCGAAAGCACCGGCTATCATCACGTCCTGAATCGCTGCAATCTTTTCTTCTTTCATATGCCGGCGGTCAAGGATGAGGGACATGAATACTGCCAGGGGATGGGTTCCGTCTGCAAGGGCGCCAACCTCGGGATGAAGATCGGGAAGAGGAACCTGCGCAATGGCACGTTGCAACTCAGACGCCGAGGACAGGCAGGTCATCAGGGGTACAAACGTGGTCTGTTCCCGGTGTTTTACAAAACGGACCTGATCGAGGACTTGCATTGCCGCTGCCTTCATACTTTGATTGACTGCGAGGAGCAGGGGTTCCAGAGTACCGAGGGAAGTGATCCCCCCGGGATCGGGAATGGCCTGATAGGGAGCGGCAAAAGCGATGACATCCTTTTTCAGGGTTTCATATTGTTGACGCAGGGAAGCGACGCTCGCCTCCGTTGCCTCCAGTTGTCGTAACTCACCCTTTTGCAGGTCGGAGGCAAGGGATGACAGCCCTCCGGATAAACCCAGGCACAAGTCCCTGAGTTCCTGAAATCTTGCGATCAACTGATGATGATTAGGGTGTTTCATCTGAAAATGCACCTTTAACCTTAATCTCTCAGGGTAAATTCCACGAAGCTTGCTGCTGGTAGGTAGTTCATTATTTTATCTTGTTGCCATCCAGAGAGCTTTACATAACCAGGTATCATCCATTCCTTGGAAAAAGTGAAACGAGGGATTTGGATTTGAGATATAGCAAATCAGCTCGATTCTCGCAAGGTCTCAATTAGCCATCAGCGACGTCTCCCTTTTTTCTTGAAGAGCGGAGGCGCTCTGCGCCCTCTAAAGGATACACGGGGTCCGCAGTTCAGAGATCAGCTTCCGGCAAGCTCGAAGGCTCGTCGGTTCAGTTCCGCGGGGATCAGCGCCTCCCGCATCTGTAGGGTAAGGGCCGGCATGCCCAACCATTGGCCGGAGGCGGAAACCACGGGCTCCAACGTCCCGTCATCCCTGACCACAGCGGCGCCGCCTGAGGCCCAGCACATTATCCGTGACGATGTTTTCCCCCTTAGCTTCCCACCTCGTCCGAAGAAAAGAATTCTCTCGCCGACTCGAATATCACGATAGAAAGTATAATCAATCCGTACTGTTACTCCACCGCTGGCCGATACCATGAAGGCCGCAAAGCCCAATGCCTCGTCGAGGAGGGCCAGAATCGGCAAAGGATGGAAGATTTCATTCCTCTGGAATCGGTTGAAACTTTGTTTATCCTCTTCATCAAAGCCGGCAAGGGAGACAACAATCTTTTCCGAGACCTCGCCGTCAACAAAATAAAAGCGCCGCCGCAGTCCCGGTTCTTCTCTCTCTACCCCGCAGACGAAGCAGTTGCGGTAATAGGGCAGGGGCAGCAACCGGTTTTCAATATCCTCATAGCGGACGGGGAGGGAGGCCTGAAACTGTTCCTTTATATAGGAGCCTTCTTTTCCATACTGGATATTTGAGTGCATGTAGGGCTTGTCTTCCCCTTCCCGCAAGATTCGCCCGGATAAACCGCCTTCGCGGCGAAACACCGCCGCCTCCACTGCATCGCCGACACGGAGACTCGCTCCTCCCAGGCGATATTCGACATTGAACGGATACTGGTTAACAGGGTGCAGTCCGTCAGCCCCCATGTGGAGCGCCAGCTCCAGCAGTATCCCCATGCCGATGCCGCCATGAGGGATGCCTATCCATCCCTCTGTGCTACGGGTCATCTTCAGGCGGGACCGGACCCCCTGCTCGTCCCTTTCGATGTGGGCATCGTCAAATAAAAACGATTGGATAAAATCACCTGATTTTATGTCCCCGGCGCTTTGATCTGCCATGCCGGAATTTTGTATCTTTTCCATGAGTTCCTTTCACCAAACCGGATAGTGCCGCATCCCTAATTCCCCCAGATCAACCACTTTTTCAGATCCAGGATTTGAATTTCCCGGCCTTCGGACATCACCTTTTCCTGGACGTCCGGGGTCAGCAGGATAAGTTCGGCTTGGCCGGCATGGGGTATTTCGGCGCTGGCCCTGACCAGTGCCCGCAGCTCCCGCTCCCGGGTCTTCTTATCTCCGATTTCCGCTGCAACCTGGATCAGGCTGGTAATCTGTTCGTCTTTCTTGACGATAAAATCCACTTCGAGATTGCCTGCCGTCTTGTAGTAATAAATCTCCCCGCCTCGGCGGAGAAGTTCGAGAAAGACGCAGTTTTCCAGTTGTTGACCGATTTGACGCCCGACTTGGAAAGAAGCGATATTTGCCAACCCCGTATCGACGGCATAGATCTTCTGCGGACTGACCTGCTGCCGCCTGAGGGACCAGTCGAAAAGGGGAACCCTGAAGATCAGGTAGGCGTTTTCCATATAGGACACATAACGGTCGATAAGATCGAAGGAAAGACGCAAACGATTTTTCAGGGCGTTTATCGAAAGAAGATGGGAGATGTGGGAAAGGAGATAAACGCTCAGAGACATCAGGGCCAATGGATTATCCAGACGGTGACGGGTCACGATGTCCCGGTACAGGATGGAATCAAAATAGGCGCGGAGTTCCGCTTTTTTCAGCTCGTCATCCGCTGTCAGGACAACCCAGGGAAAACCGCCGAAGGTAAGATAATCGTTAAAACAACGGTTAATTTCGAGGCGCTGGTTGAGCCAGTCCAATTCATTTTCCAAGACAATGCCCTTGAATTTCAGATATTCCCTGAATCCGAGGGGGAAAACCATTACATCGAGGTAGCGTCCTGTCAGGGTGGTCCCGATCTCCCGGCTGAGAAGTCGGGCGTTGGAGCCGGTCACGAACAGGTGCGACCGCTTGAGCTCGTACTCCTTAAGGAGCCATTTTTCGAAATGGGTGATGTTCTGTACCTCATCGAGAATGATCCAGGGGATACCGGATGGGCGCAGATGTTCCATGTAAACATCCTTGATCAAGGAGAGGGTTTCCACATTGAGGTCGTTGATAACGCGGGGATCTTCCAGATTGACGAAGAGGATCTCGTTTCGTGCTGTCCCTCGGGAGATCAAGTTTCGGATCGTATTAAGGAGGATCGTCGATTTACCGCTGCGCCGAACTCCCTTGACAATAACGATTTCTCCCGTTCCGGATTTGGTCAGGACCTCCTGCTCATAGGCCGCCCTTTCCACCGTGGGTGGCAGGTCACGGCTCCAGAAGTTCCATTCATGGAGTGTTTCCAGGATGATGTCTCTACTGATTATAATATTACCCGACGTGCTGAGAGATAATGCCAGAGTATCACCCGAAATGTCAAGCAATTTATCCAACTATTTGTCCGGTACAAACACCGCCGTCACGATCTTCATCACCCAACCTGTTTTATATCCATGACACCTCATTTTACCCTCCCGATCGGGAAATCATTCACGCCCGTCTCAATCATCGGGTTCTGTTGACGCTTGAAGACTTCCTCGGAGAGCGTCATCACCCGCTCCTCTGTATGCAGGGCCAGCCCCTTTACGGTTATGAACCCGTCTTTCTTGAAGTCCGCCTTGCCCTGCAATCCTTCCAGGAGCACATAGGTGAATAGCCCATGTCCTTTATATCCTTCCAGGGCCTGTTGCGTGTCAGCGGAAGCGGAAAAGACTGACGAGCCGACAGCCCGCTGCAGGAGCTTGACCGCCGTTGCGTCGGTGAGGCCTCGCGTCTGCTGCAAGAGGGCTATTTGGATTTCCTTGCCCCCTTTGCCGGCATTGCAGGTGTCGAGGATCACCAGTTTCTTCTGCGCCGGGATGCTGCCGATAAGATTCACCAGGTCTTTGTGACTCAGGGCATCTTTGCTGATATGTTGAGATGACAGAAGCCGGACATTACTCGTCAGTAAAAAATACTGCTCTTCGCCATTCACCACGTCAACCATGCCGTGGGAGGCATTGTAGAATATAAAAAGATCGTTGGGCCTGACCAACTGCCTTACTTCCTCAAAGGCCTTGCTGATGGCATCTTTCGTTGTGGCTTCCGGTGTGGTCAGCGTCCGGATGTCAACCTTCTCAAACAACGGGGTTGCAACTTTCTGCAACGTCCCGGCAAAGGCAATGGCATCGGGGACTGCGTAGGTCAATGAGATGGATTGGTTCCTGTATTTATTAATGCCGATAACCAGGGCATAGAGATTGGGTTTGTGCATAACGGCATTGGAAATAACTTTTATCAGGGCGGGATTTGACTCCATGGAGTTCTCCCCATTGAACGCGACAGCCCGAATTTCATTTTGTCCCGCGATGAGCGGAATGGTGAACGACAGAATCCTTTCGTTGGCCGCTGCTTTGCCCTTGACGATAATGCCCCGCGTGTCATTGGCGACCTGAGCGCCATTGAGGTAAACATTTACACTGCCGATTCCGCCGCCATTGTCCGTGATCTTCAGGGTGATGGAAACGCTATCCTGATCCACGGAGCTGTTGGTGACGGGTGACAGGATCTGAACGTTGGGAGCGGGTTTTTGGGCGGCGATGTCCGTAATCAACTCGCCCTTGGGCAGTTCCTTTCCGGCCAGGGCCAACTGCACAAGCTCCGGCCGGTAAAACCTGGCATAAAACTGATCAATGCCATAGACCTTGTTGCCGACCCGGACATTTAAGTGCTTGGCGCCGCCCGGCGAGGCGTTGAAATAGCCTTCCGGAGTGATGACGACCCACTCGCCATCCGTGAAGCTGATCATTCGGGCAACCTCTTTGCCGGTGGAAATATCCCACAGGCGGGTGGTGCCGTCGTGACTGCCGGAGTAGACATACTTTTCATCCGGACTGATCCCTATAGAGGAAATATCATTGATGTGGCCCGAAAAGGTTCGAATTTCCTTTCCTGATCGCGTATCCCAGAGATGAATGGTCCTGTTGTCTGACCAGAGAACTAAGTTGCCATCAGAACTCATGGTTGGCAGGTTGATGTATTTATAACCCTGCCAACCATTGCCGATGACGATTTTCGTATCGTAATCCGCATGCAGCGTCCTTATTTCCCTGTTTGTTGAAAGATCCCAGAACATGAAGACAAGTTTCCCCTGGTTATGATCCATGCTTATCACCAAGACACGCTTGCCATCAGAGCATACAGTCTGTGTTACCTCTTCGTTTTTAAATGATTTCATAATTCTGCCGGTAGAGATGTCCCAGATATTTGTCGTCTGACTGTCATTCGATACGGCAAACCGGCCGTCGGCGCTCATGGCGGCATATAGGATCTCGAATTTATGTCCGCCGCTGAAGGCTTTTATTTCCCTGCCTGAGGCGATATCCGACAGTCTGAGGACAGTATTATCCGACCAGAGGACAGATTTGCCGTCGGGACCGACTGCCATAGATTGGATCCAGTAAGGTCCTTCTTTATTAATCGTGCCTGTTTCTTTGCCCGTTGCCATTTCCCAGAGCTTGAGTGTCGTTGCGCGTTTGGAAAAATCCCACCCTCCAGCGGCCACACGGGAGCCGTCGCTGCTGATTGAAACGGTCTTGATCCCAAGGGTATGTTTCAATATCTTGAGTTGTCTGCCCGTGGAGATGTCCCAGGTATTGAGAAGGCCGTAGTTTTGAGCCATGACCATTTGATTTCCGTCCGGGCTAAGCGCAACCGAAGCCACCTGTTGCGTGTAACCGCCGAATGCCCTGGTTTCTTTACCCGAAGCGATATCCCAAAGCTTCGGGGTTGTGCTGTCATCCCCCGAAAGGACATATTTCTCGTCAGGGCTGAAGGCGATGGAACGGACCCAGCCTTCAAGGCCTTTGAAAGCCCTGATTTCCCTTCCCACCGCGATGTCCCAGAGTTTCATCTCCATGACGCCGCCGAAGAGGGCGTATTTACCATTGGGGCTGATAGCGATAGATGAGACACCACCCACGTCGAAGACCTTGACCTGTCTGCCTGAGGCAATTTCCCACATCCGGGCGCTATCCTCGTAGTGCCCCGAAATGACATATTTGCCGTCCGGCGTAATGACGATTGTCGAAACCCATCCTCCACTTTTATGAAAGGCCTTGACCTGTCGGCCCGTGGCGATTTCCCATACCCTGATGGTGTTGTCCGTACTCTTTGCCTTGGCCTCGATAAAGGTTCCGTCCGGCTCCTGTGAGGGGGTCACGCTGTTATCCCAGCTCCCGGAAATTATGTATTTCCCGTCCGGTGTGACAGCGATGGAGGTCACGGGGGCAGTACTCCCTCTGAACGTCCGGATTTCCCTCCCAGTTGCAACATCCCAAAGCTTGAGGGTTTTATCACTCGGTATCCCTCCTGCTGAAAGGATATGCTTCCCATCCGGACTGAAGGCAATCGCGCCCATCCCACCCTCATGTCCGCTGAACGTTCTAATCAACTTCCCCGATAGGATGTTCCAGAGTTTTATATTGCCGGTAACGCCTTCGTCGCCCGAAAGGGCATACCGGCCGTCCGGACTGATGACGACTGCGGTGACTCTGTCGGTAATCCCGCTGAACGTTCTTATCTCCCGCCCTGTCGCGATATCCCACAGCTTGAGGGTCTTATCGATGCTGCCGGAAATGGCATATCTTCCGTCAGGCGAAAAGGCGACAGACGTAACGTTATGAGTATGCCCCATCTGCACGAATATCCCTGGCTTTTCCGCAGCAAAAGCTGAAGTTGAACTTATGGATAGTATGAAAATAATTCCAAAGCAGACCGACAGAGAATAAAATAAACTCTTAAATCTAAGCATATTTTCCCCGTTTATTTATAATAATTGCGTTTATGTCACTGACTTAAGCACATTTTCTCCCCTCTTTGGCAAAGAGGGGTCGGGGGAAATTTCATAGTATTCTATGAAATCCCCCTGTTTCCCCCTTTTCCAAAGGGGGAAAATATGAAGAAGTACACCTTTAAGTCAACAACAATGTACTTCAATTGGTGGGATAATCAAGGAAAATTTATATTGACTTTCCTGGTGATGAACTACATAAAAAGTACGTTGAATAAAAGTGTGGATATTTGACTTCATGACCATTCGTACCAAACTGATTCTTATCTATGGCGCCCTGGCCATTATGTTCTCGGCAATCTTTTCCGTTATCGGTGTGGTCAGGATAACCGAGAATGCCACGGACAATGCCGATAAAATGAAAACAACGATCCGTCGAGGCCTGGAAAAGTTTCTCGGGGAAAAGGCCCATGATTTGGCGGGACAAGCAGAGATTTACCTTCAGAACCACCCTCTGGACCCTAAAGATCCGAAACTGAGGAAGATTGTCGTGCAGAAGATCCAGAGTACGGGATACAGCGGCCTCCATGACGGTGTGGGACAGGGGGACGGCAGGTATCTCTTCCATCCCGATCCCGATATCGAGGGGAAAAGGTTATCTGATTTTCGTTATAAACTTCCCGCCCTCTGGGAGGCGATTCAAAAGAATCTGACCGGCCAATCCGTTAGTCAATATTACCTTTGGGAGGAAAAGGACGGTCGCAGCCGGGAGAAATTTTTTGTGGGTGTACCAGTGAAGGGGACGGCCTGTGTCCTCTTTACGACGGTTTATGTCGATGAATTCTACCGCCCCCTGATTGATGCCCAGGAGACTATCGGCAGGGAAAGAGATGCGACCATCCGCTTTTTTCTATTCTCCTCCCTCCTGGCCACGATCATCATGGTCCTCGTCTCGGCATTGATTGCCCGGGGGATTTCCCGTCCCATCCGCCAGGTCGCCCTTCATGCCCGCCGGATTGGTGCGGGAGACCTCGATGCCATGCTCCACATTTCCACGGGGGATGAAATGGAAGAACTGGCGGAGGGCCTAAACAAGATGTCGGCGGATCTAAAGGCCTATATTGAAAATCTGAGGGAAACGACCGCGGTAAAGGAACGGATGGAAAGTGAACTGCAATTGGCCCGGGATATTCAGCAATCCATCATTCCCCATACTT
>JAPLJZ010000220.1 GCA_026388335.1 Deltaproteobacteria bacterium | reverse complement strand
TCTGAGGGAACGAAAGGTCCTATCACCTATGAGTTTATGAAAAAACGTGTAGTTCTGGCTAAGGGCGGAAAGCCCGATAGGATCGTCTGGCTGATCATTCGCAGGCCCACTGGTGGAGATGTCGCCACCTACTCCTACTTCGTCTCGAATGCGGGCCGATCCACCCGGCTGAAGACATTTGTCTGGCTCTCCGGGATGCGCTGGGCCATTGAACAGTGCTTTGGGGAGGCAAAAACAGACCTGGGGATGGACCATTACGAGGTGAGAAAATTTCCGGGGTGGCGCCACCATATGATCACCTGTATGCTGGCCCATTTTTTTCTCTGGCACATGAGAATCCGGTTGGGGGAAAAAAGCACCAGCCATTACTCTATCGCAGCTTAAGTTGCTCATCAGCGCGGTGCTACCCATGAAAGTGTTCGATGTCATTGCTCTTATCAATCTTGTGGAGTGGACCCAGTTGAAAAACTATCGGGCTTATCTCTCCCATCGAAAACGAAAACTGGCCATTTTGGGGGTTACTCAATATGTCTCGTTGTAGGGTTAGGATATATAATGGATCGCATAAATAGATTTGGGAATTACAATTTGAATCTTGACAGAGGTATGCTGGCGCCAGACTATGGAATGAGTATTAAACCAAACCCTTATAATTAATTTATGCCGTTAAATTATCTTGTTACAAACATATGGCTGTTTTCACAGCGAACCGTTGTCTATGGCCTATCCCTCCATAAATGTGATATGGACGATATAAATGGTGATGGCTGGATGAGAGGAGGATTGCAGAAACGTGGGTCATGGTGGAAATAGGAACTCACTGCACACACCGAAAGGGTGCATGAATTGGTAACTCTCCATCTAAAACTGTGCGCGCCGTATTTCTAGCCCAACCTTGACTCCAAAATTATCAGAATGGGGATATCCTCGATCTGTAAAGTATAATGCTCGGTAGAGGTAATTGAATGACGAATTCACCAAGAATAGTTATTTATTTTAGTTATTTATTTGTAGTAATTTTAGCTCTTTTCGGCTGCGCCCATTCCTTGCCAACAAAGCCGACCGCCAGCGAAAGAATCAAACTCGCTGTTATCCCGGCATCCAACAAGGAAATCGATCAGAAAATTTCGGAAATGCTGACTACAGCCTTAAGAAAAGAAGGCTATTTTGTCATTGTTGAGAAAAATAAAATCAAGAAAGTTTTCGATGAACAAAAGCTCCAATATTCAGGTCTCGGAAACGATAAGACATTGGTAAAACTGGGCAACCTTTTGGAAGCGCAGTACATTGTTGTTGGGTCAATGACAGGTTTGCAGAGAGAGCAATCTTCATCCTCAGTCTCTATAGGAATTGATACATCAACCATCAATGTGAAAATCATGGATATTCGGCAGACCAGGATGATCGCGCTGGTCTCCTCCAAAGGCAGAAGCTTTACAGGGGGGCTTGGTTATGATGTGAAATTTCAAAATAAAACAAAAAAAGATATGATTGGAGTGCAGAGATCGAACGATGACATGGTCAATGCATCGATCAGAAGCGCTGTGGATAATATAGCAAATGACATCATCAACGCCGTCTATAACAAACAAGAACGTTTTATTACAGCCGAAGTTGTGCCCAGTAATAAAATTGAATCATGGTCAAAAAATAATACAGAAAATAAACGTGCCTTGGCTTTGGCAAGATTGTATCTTGCTCCCTACGATCTTGTCTGGATAGCAATTACGGAATATTTCAAGGACGACCTCATAACAGTTGACAAGCAAAGAGGTATTATAATCACAAAGTATTTTGAACCAACTATGTCAGTAGATCGAAGACAGATTTATGTCTTTGTTGAACGGGACAGCTTGAACTGTACTAAAGTTACGGTCAAAGGATTTTGTTATTCATTTAAAGATCGTTGCCCGCAGCATCGCATATGGATGGACTGGATGAAACTAAAGGGCATCTGCTGGATAATCTGGCCTAATCCAACCATGTGCAGTAATGTCTACATTAAGAATTTAACAAAGGCTATCGAAGAGAAAATGGCAAAGGGCGGGCAATGAAAAAAGAATCTTTTTTCACATTCAAACATCTTTTTATAATATCAATTGGAATCATTGTGCTTTTGGAATTGTTTCTTGGATGTACTACAGTTACCAAAAGTAATATTCAACCAAACAAATCGCCAACAGTCCAGAACGGAAGAACAAGTAAGGTAAGGATAGCTGTTGTCGGCTTTGATGTGGCAACTTCAACGTACGGAATTAAACATGCTGATCGAAAAGCGGAAGACATGCTCACCACTGCCCTCATAAGGACAAAGCAATTTCAGGTGGTTGATCGCAAGCGCATACAAAATGTCTTCGATGAGCAAAAATTTCAGATGTCTGGAATGGTTGACACGGCAACAGCAGTGAAAATCGGGAAAATTCTCGGTGTTCAAGCTATTGTTACCGGATCGATTACAGAAATGGGGTGCAGTGCCGCATCCTTTATCGCTAAGATGACGACATGCCGTGCAAGCATGGACGTGCAGGTTATTAACGTGGAAACTGCTGAAATCGTATCTGCGGAAACAGGTGAAGGCACAAGCAAATCAGTCGTACACTATGACGCGCAGAAGGCGCTGAATCAAAAGGACGCTGAACTTTGGGTCAGTGAAGCGTTGCGGAGTGCCTCAGAGGATGCGGCATCAAAAATTGCCAAAATAGCTATTCAATAGAAAGGCTTCGACTTGTGAATAGGTAAGGAGACTTGTGATGCATGGAAGCATCAGAGCAATTCTGCTTTTTGTATTAATTAAATTTTTCTATTTCCTCAGCAGTTAAAGCTAGGACAAGGGATGAATGGATTGTCTTCCCATCGCACAGGTTATCATTTATCTCGCGGCAAGCAACAAACTTGCCAGTTTGGATGTGTTTACGGGCTGGTTCTTCGCCGAGTTCTTTGTCTCGTGCTGTACGCCACCATATTTATCCACAAGACACATCAAAACAGAAATAAGGAGACTTGAATCTTATGAGAATGATCATGGCACCTATCCTCGCATTGGTAGTAGTTTTCGCACTGACCGGCTGCAAGCTCGAATACTGGGCGAAAATTAACGCCGACCTCTCCGGTAAAAGTAGCGTGAAAGTTCTGACCATGGGCTTGGTCACCAAGAAGCAGTTGGAAGACGACATCAAAAAGCGTGGAATTGCAAACTACTCCATTTCCGAATTTGTGGAGGAGGTAGACATCGGCAAAGGGAAAATGGAGCCGATTCCAGGCATCAGAATTGATCTTAACTGGAATACTGTCGACGAATTCATCAAAGCGTTCTCTGTCGTCCGCAGAGGGCTCAGAGATCCGTTTGTAAAAAACGCGGACGGCACCATCACGGTCAATCTCGGCGTGGTAAGCGACAGCGGTAC
Source organism: Deltaproteobacteria bacterium (assembly GCA_026388335.1). GTDB lineage: Bacteria > Desulfobacterota > Syntrophia > Syntrophales > UBA8958 > UBA8958. Next base: position 9,429 of record JAPLJZ010000220.1, on the reverse strand, counting down.
CACCACCATCGAAACGGAAGGTTCAATTATTAGCACAACTAAAGGCGCAAAGGTCAACGGTAGTACCGTTGTATTTGCACCCTTTCAGCAGGTAAAGCTTACCTTCAAGCCTAGCGCAGGTTTTCCAATAGTGCCTATCGCCGTTGGCGCAGGCATTCTTATCTTTGGCGCTATCGCTTTCTTCGTCGTGAAGAACAAGAAATCAGATGATCCCGATCCACTTGATATTGATGGTAAGGAAGTCAGTCTTAGAACTGCCCCCACTGGCATCTGTGATGCGTGTGGCAAAGCAAGCGACAAAAACGATGCCTTTTGTCATAAGTGTGGTAAAAAGCTTCAATGACCAGCAAAACCCCTGGTGACGGGCTTAATGCTAACTCTTAGGGGAAGTATTCTTGGATTTAATCAAAAATGATTCAATGGGTTCACCATGACGATACGATGCACCGTTTATGCGCAAAAATAATGACGCCATGTATAGATTAAAATGGAGAGGAGAAAAGAATGAAAAAGACGGAAAAAGACGGAAGAAGATTCATTACACCATCTGGTGCATTATTAATGGCCGTATGCTTTTTTTTGCCATGGGTTCGAGCATGTGGTGTAGAAGTATCCGGTGCAGATATTGCGAGCAAGGGTGATACACCAATATTATGGTTGATCTTAGCTGTATCAGTGATAACTATCGGAGTTTTTTTTATATTTGATGGTCAAAACAAATTAAACAAGATCAAACCCATTGTCATTATCGGATCAATAATAAGCTTATTAATAATTATCATAAAATACTTTCAGCTAAAAAATAGCGAGATAGGAGCAGCTTTTACGTTTATGTATGGTTTTGTAGGTACGGTATTTGGCTCCATAATATCGCTCATAGGTGCCTCTTTCTTACAAGATTATTCAGTCAATTTAGTGAGTCTAAATGGTGATAATAGAGGTCCTGATCAAGATAAAACTCTATCAACTGATAATAAAAGTGATGATTCTTTCTGTGGAAATTGTGGAGAAAAGATCAGGGGACAAGATCTATTTTGCCCTAAATGTGGTAAAAAGAAAATCTAATTTTTAATCATGGAACTAATGGACATGTTTGATTGATGGAGTGTTAATTTTGGTCATTATAAAGTCTTCGTTAATTTAGATTAGGAGGCATCCAATGAACAATATACAAGAAGTTGGGGCAGAACAACAATCTGATAATAAATATTGTACCGGGTGCGGCACAGAACTCGTGCTAACGAATAAATTTTGCACAAAATGTGGCAAGAAAATTGTTTTTGTTAATAAAATTTTGGAGATTGATATATCCAGTGTTTTATCTGATAAAATTGATGATGTGCAAGCAGATACAAAACCAGCTGAGGATAATGGTGACCAACAAGTCGAAAAGCCGTTAGAAACAGAAGAAAAATGCTTGAGGGGAAAATTTAATTACGCGACAGCAGCAATTGTTGTGATCATAGCGATTTCAATTGGATTTTTTGTAATAAACCACTATTTTAAGCCAGAAATAACATCCAAATCATCCTTGGAGCCTGATTTAAAGAATGCTTATACAGCATCGCAGGCATTCTTTAGCGATTCTCCAAGCAAATCGGTAACCGCTGATGATTTAAAAAGATGGGGTTATACAAGGAGCAAAGGGGTGGTTATCAGCATTATTAATGGTAATTCAAGAAACTTATCTATTAAAGCAACTAATCTAAAAGGTGATATTACGTTATTTATAGATTCCCAAGGGAATATAAGCTCAGAAGGTCAAAATAGACAACAATCTCAGATTGATACTGCTAACATTAGCAGTGCATATAGGGAATCATCATTGCCTTACCAGATGCCAAAAACAATCGATTTTGAAGGTGAAAAAGCGATCCCCGATGACCTGCAATCTCTTTTAAAAAAGAAAGGTTTTGAAGGGGTACTCCGTGGATTCTCCGTTTCTTTAAACGGCGATGATATTCCAGAATGGTTTATTACCTCGCCTGGCTATGGGGGCAGCAGAGGAGCCACATATTTTATATACTTCAAATCCCAAAATAGATGGGAGGAAATTGGAGAGGTAGTCAACTTGGGCCGAATAGGTCCTACAAGTACAAACGGCTTTTATGACATTTTCTCAGAAGTCAGAAACTACAAGGAAGGTAGGGGGGTCCCATTTCAATACGACTATTACATCGATACATGGAACGGGAGCAAATATATCGGTTCACAAATATCGAAGAGTAGGTATTCATCTAAAAACAAGGTTCCCACAAAAGTTATTCCAAATGCTGATGGACCTAAAAGAGTTATTTTAAAGCCGTTCTGATGGTTAGGGTTTGTTTGAATAAATTTTAACGTCTTTGTAAATTATTTTATTTCGTCTAAGGATGTAATATAAATCGATAGGGGGGCAAATAACGAGGATGTAAAGCAAGTAATAATGGTCGAAATTCAGGAAGACATTTTGGGGGCGTTTGTGCAAATTGGTATTACAATAGCCATGCTGTTTTTGGAGGTGAGGAATGTCAAAAAAAAGATGCCTTATTAAAACTATATTGCCTACCTTATGTGTAATATTACTCCTTTGCGGAGGAAGCGAAAACGTTTTTGCCTATGAGCAGGCCATCAGTAAAATTTCGGCTACATTAGCCAAGAGTGTGGTCAAATCTGGGAAAAAATCCATCGCCGTAGTCGATTTTAGCGATCTCCAGGGAAACGTGACGGAGTTGGGTAGATTCCTTGCGGAAGAAATATCTGGGGATCTGGCGATAACAGCACAGGGTTTCGAGATTATTGATCGTACCCACCTGAAAAGCATCCTGGCAGAACATAATCTGTCTCTGTCGGGGCTTGTCGATCAAAAAACGGTAAAAAAGTTAGGAAAAATAGCCGGGGTGGACGCTGTAATCACCGGCTCGGTTACTCCTTTTGGGGACAGTATTAGAATAACCTGCAAAATCATTGCTACAGATACGGCTAGGGTATTTGGAGCGGCCAAAGGCGATATCGCCAAAACTAAGGCCATTGAAGATCTGTTAGCTAGGGGAATTGATGATAAGCATTCTTCCGGCACCCCAGTTTCAGCAGGCAAAACTGCTTCTTCTCGGATCATTCAGGGGAAAACAGTCGGACCGGTTGTAATTGTAGTTAAAAGAATAACCGTTGATTTAAGAGCCAAGGCAACAGTGAACCTTGATATTTTTAGCAAGTTGCAAAGAGAATCTGGATTTGCGTTAGACCTGAGACAAGCGGCAAAAATAGTTGATGAAAGAGGGAATTCTTTTAAACTTTCTGACGGAATGCCAGTTACTGATATAAGTGGAGGGTGGTCTGGTGATGGTTTAAGGTGGCCGAAGTTAAGCCCAATGTCCAATAACGATATTAGCCTTGTATTTGTTCCAGAAGACCATAGAGTCGCCTCGAAAGACATTGGCAATATGTTCTCTCTTTCTATGACGTTCGGTATTATGTCTCAACCAGGAAGAAAAGAAACGACATCTTTACATTCGGTTTCCTTTGATGATATCAAAGTTCAGCCTTTAAAATAGCTGCCGATTTAAAGGCTGTACCTGAGATTTACGGAAGATCTTCATCTTAATTATTAAGGTTAATTTAGATTAGGAGGCATCCAATGAACAATATACAAGAAGTTGGGGCAGAACAACAATCTGACAATAAATATTGTACCGGGTGCGGCACAGAACTCGTGCTAACGAATAAATTTTGCACAAAATGTGGCAAGAAAATTGTTTTTGTTAATAAAATTCCGGAGATTGATATATCCAGTGTTTTATCTGATAAAATTGATGATGTGCAAGCAGATACAAAACCAGATGAGGATAATGGTGACCAACAAGTAGAAATGCCGTTGGAAACAGAAGAAAAATGCTTGGGGAAAAAATTTAATTACGCCACAGCATTTGTTGTGATCATAGCGATTTCAATTGGAGCTTGTGTAATAAACCATTATTTTTGGCCAGAAATAATATCCAAAGCCGGGGAGACCGGCAGGGATGATCGTTTCACCGCCTATAGCAACGGGACGGTCCTGGACACGCGGACGAACCTGATGTGGGCGGCGAAGGACAACGGCAGTGATATAACCTGGGCGAACGCCAAGAGTTATTGCGATAATTATCGTGGCGGTGGTAATACTGGCTGGAGGATGCCGACTCAGCATGAATTGGCGGAGTTGTATGCAAGTGGCGCTCTGGGAGGTTTGATAAAGCTGACCAGTTACTGCCCTTGGGCTTCCGAAACACGCGGTTCCGATGCTGCCACCTTCCGTTTCAATAGTGGCGAGCGTGGTTGGACTCCCCAGTCTTACGACGTCACCCTACGGGCACTCCCGGTACGTTCTGGCAAATAGACTATTTGGCTCTTTGATTATTTTCTTTTGGCGGGTATAGGGCGGAACCCTGTCCGCTACAAAAAATATGTGTCCCGATCTTTGCCAGACTTGAATATGACCCTATATGAATATTTTCCCACCTATCAGGATGCAATTTCTGAATAGGGAATTGAATGTTTTGAACGGTAATCTGCATTCATGTGGGATCAAACGGGTTGTTTGTTTGTAGGTGGAGACAATGACCGGCAAGTTTGTTTTTCCCTCCAACCACACTTGATCATTACCAAAGGAAATGTGCGACAGCCGACCTACATGTAGTGAACTATGCAATTTGTGGGAAAGCCAATAATAATATCAGGCGAGGTTGCTGCCACCGCCGGTCGTCTTCTGCTCTCCTTCCTGCGGGGGAGCATCCATATCCACAAGCAGCCTGTCAGTCTGCCGGCGAATGCCATACAAGGCGTTGATCAGGTCATTCCGGTCATCTTCCGACCATTCCTGCCAGGGTACTTCCATGAATTCACCGGTCAACTCGTCCGTCTTTGTGATCAGGAGGCGTTGCGCGGAAGGAAGCGGCTTGGGAGTCGTGGGCGTCTTTACTCTACCTGCGTTAGCGGCCTTCGTCATCAAAGTCTCGAATTTGCGGCGCATGATCGATTCAGTTTTTTGTCTGGCCACTTCGAGAAGCAAGCTCTTGGCGATATTAGGGTTCGAGCGGCTGGCGCTACGGATGTCTTCGGGTAATTTATTCAGCGTCAGGCTATCGTAAATGGAAGATTTCGACTTGCCGAGAGCGTCGGCAAGCTGATACTTATTCATGACATATTCCTTCATCAGGCCATCCATTTCCTCGGCCTCTTCGATGGGTGTCAATCCTTCCCGCTGTATATTTTCAACAAACCCCTGGAGGCGTGTGTCGCCATCGGTGAAAGTCCCGGGAATTTCCGTCAGCCCTGCCTTCAGGGACGCTGCAACGCGGCGATGGCCGGCGACGATAACCGGTTTTACCTCGGCATTTTGACAGAACAGAATGGGCGTAAGGACCCCGTACTTTATTATGGATTCGGTGAGTTCGTTAAGGCTTATGGGATCCATAAACTTGCGCGCTTGCGAAGGATCTGTCAGTAGATCGGCAATCTTAAGTTTGTAGAGTTTCCCTTTGACATACGTTGCGGCCATGATCAGGTCCTCCTCGATGAAATTTTACTGTATTATATTAATAAACCTGCAAAATGTCAAGACTGGCCAAGATATCAAGACCAGAATGTCAGGGATGGAGAGGCGCGAACGAAAGATTACGCTTTATCCATTAACATCCATGCTCGCAGGTGGGCGCAACGAAGCATGAAAATCCCCCCTTCCCCCCTTTGTCAAAGGGGGGGAAAAGGGGATTTTCATATAAAGGGGGGGGACAGAGAACTTTCCAGACTCTGGAAAGGTTTAAGTATATGATATTATTAAGCGAAAACGGACGTGGCTGTAGCACTAAGCTCTGCGGCGTTTATGTGTAATATTAAATACATACGCGGGCAGAGAACTATTTCAGCCGGAATTGAAAAGGCGGAGCCTGTATTGGGATTTCCATTGACCGTCTTCAGCGGAATGCGATAAGGATATTCTCATCACATGACTTTTTAAAGGTAGCTTTTCATGGCCGGCATCTTAAGAGCGTCATGGAGTCACGTCCGGCGCTTCATAAAACCATCCCTCTTGCTTGCCGGGCTTCTGATCCTGGGAGGGTTGATTTATGCCACATGGGCACTTGACAGGTATGTAAGCCACAAATTCCCTGACCTCATTGCTCATGTTCAACAAAGATATGGACTGCCGTGCACAATTGGGGGGTTACACTATGTATTTCCTTTCAGCATCAGGGCATCGGATATCAGCGTTTCCAGAGCTGATAATCGCTTATGGCTTAAAGCAACAGAAATTACGGCCCGAATCAGCCCTCTGAATTATCTCCTGTCAGGGAAACTCTCTCCCAAGGCCGTGAGCAGCGTGGAGGCAAACAATCTCGAAGTATTTTTTTATCATCAGGATGCTAATGGTTGGGATTTATCCGGGGTTCTACATCCCCCCGGATCGAAGGCCGCAGCTTCCGCCACTGAAAGCCGTTCGCTTAAACTGACCGTTAACAACCTCACGCTATTTTTTCGTACAGATAAACGTGAAGTAAAACAATCCTATACAAAGATGGTGATCCGGACCAGTCCAAACGACGGCGAAGGCTATTTCGAGCTTGTAGGTGATGGCGATGAACGCCTCAATGTTTCTTTTCATAGAAAATCAGGTGCCTTCGAAGCCAAGGCCGAGTCTTTTCGTCTGGCCCTGCTCTCCCCTTTTCTTGGCAGCAGCGTTCCTCTTGATGATATTTATATAACTGCGGACGCGAAGGGAACACCGGATAAAAACGGACCCGTATCCTTTGCTTTGTCCGGCGTCTTTTCAGTTCATGAAAAGAAAACGGTCCTGTTCCCTGATTTCTTAAAAAAAGATACCCTTGTAAAGTTTGATGCCAGGGGGAAAATCGATAAAGATCAGACGGATATCCAAAATGGTGAAATTACCATTGGCGGACAATCAGTTTCCATCAATGGGCGGGTCACAAACAAGGGAAGGCCGCAAATCGATTTGCTTTTGAATTTTCCTGATTTCTCGATTGGGAAAGCTGTAGACGCCATACCGGTGCAATTTTATCCGGATTTACCCGGATTGAAAGTAAAGGGGAATCTGAGCGGCAAATTCCATTTTTTCATGGATATGGAAGATCCGCAAAGTCTCAAGTACAATTTTGACGGGAAGTATGAACCCATTAAGGTGCTCTCCCTCAGTACGAAAATAGATATCAAGGCCCTTGCCTCACCTTTCCAGCACACCGTCCGCCGGCCGGATAGAAAACGGGTATCCCTTATCGTCGGCGAAAAAAATCCTGATTATATCCCGCTGAGCAGTATGCCTGCATCCGTGGTCCCTGCCGTCATAACTGCTGAAGACGGCGGTTTCTTCAAACACAAGGGATTTAGCACCTTGCCTATCAGAGATTCTTTTGTGGAAAATTTCAAGGCAGGTCGAGTTGTAAGGGGGGCAAGCACCATTACTATGCAACTCGCCAAGAATCTCTATTTGAGGCCCGAAAGAACCTTCAGCAGAAAGTTCGAAGAGTCATTTATTACGATGGCTTTAGAGCAAACCCTTTCTAAAGAACGCATCATGGAGATTTATCTGAATATTATCGAATGGGGTGACGGTATTTATGGTATCGGCCCGGCGGCACAATACTACTTCAAGAAATCTCCGACAGAGCTGACACCGGTGGAATCGGCATTCCTCGCATCGATTATTCCCTATCCCCGCAAAAAATGGGGGTCCGATCCGCTCAGCAATATCAGCGAGGGATGGCGGCAGTATCTGCAGTTAATTCTTTGCAGGATGTATGAACGGGGAGGAGCCGAAGTTGATGACCTGCGCCAGGCAGGCGTCGAGGAATCGAGAATCGCCCGCCTGGTACGGAATAAAGAAGCGGATACGGGGGTTGTTCCCCCACCCTCTGATGGAGACTGAACATCAGGTTGGATAAATTAACATTGACACTGATCTACTTCTTTGGCAACAGATTCGATGGATTCAAGATCGCCTTATACAGGTAAGAAGATTGGCTATGACCCCCATAGAAATGGTGGAGAGGAGGACAACTATGAATGGTGCGGAAGTGCTCGTAAAGACGGCGGCTGCGTGCGGCATCGAGATTTGTTTCGCCAATGCAGGTACTACGGAGATGCCCATCGTAATGGCGTTTGACACCGTACCCGGCATTCGACCGATTCTGGGCCTTTTTGAAGGCGTGTGCACCGGCGCGGCGGACGGCTACGGCCGCATGCGGGAATATCCGGCCATGACCCTGCTGCATCTGGGACCGGGACTTGCCAACGGTATCGCCAATCTGCACAATGCGCGCCGCGCCCGGACGCCCCTTGTCAACGTCATCGGCGATCATGCCTCCTGGCACCGGGAAGCGGATGCACCACTGGCCATGAATATCGAGGGGCTGGCAGAAACCGTATCCGGATGGCTTTGCACAAGCCGGGACGCCGAAAGCATTTCCCAGGACATGGCCGACGCCGTTGAAGCCGCACTCCAGGGGCAAATTGCCAGTCTTATTGTGCCCCACGACCACCAATGGATGCAGAGTAGTGACGATCCGGTTGCCCCGCCGCGGGTGTCTTGTGTGCCGATAGATTTTGATCGTATTGAGGCAACCGTCGGGCTGTTGAAATCGGCAAGGAAAGCTGTCATCATTATGGATGGAAAGGCCCTGCGAAAAAGGGGACTCCATGCCGCCACCCGCATCAAAGCGGCCACCGGGTGCGATCTTATGTCCGTGACATTTCCGGCATATATGGATCGGGGCGCCGGTCTGCCTTTCCTGCCAAGAATTCCTTATTTTCCGGAACAGGCGATAGCGGCACTGTCTCCATACGATGGAGTGATCATGGCAGGTGCGAGAGAGCCCGTGGCCTTCTTCGGATATGAAAACGGGGCAAGCTATCTGCTGGATCCGGCCAGCCGCAAGATACGTATCGCCGGGGAAGGCCAGGATGCCGCCGTTGCTCTGGAAGTACTGGCCGATGCCCTGCATGCACCGAAGGCGGACAATGACCTCAGGGCTATGGTTTCTATTTACGGACGACCCGCAATCCCCGAGGGAAAGCTGAGCGCCGAGAAGGCCTGCACTGTGCTCGCGGCGCTGCAGCCGGATCACGCCATCATTGTCGAGGAGGGCCTGACGTCGGCTTTTGCCTATTACCCGCAAGCGGCAACAGTTGCACCCCACAGTTACATCACCATCACCGGGGGGGCCATAGGTCAGGGCATTCCCTGTGCGACAGGGGCCGCCGTTGCCTGCCCCGACCGTGCCGTTATCAATATCGAGGCTGACGGCAGCGCCATGTACACCGTTCAAGGGCTATGGACTCAGGCCAGAGAAGATCTTAATGTAACCACGCTGATCTGCTCGAACCGGAGTTATTTTATCCTGCAGGTGGAAATGATGCGGGCCGGGTGTACCGCGCCAGGGCCTAAATCCCTGTCAT
>JAPLJZ010000042.1 GCA_026388335.1 Deltaproteobacteria bacterium | reverse complement strand
TTTCCCGATGGGGCAGATCTACCATTACAAAAGAAGAAGTGAATCTTTTGATAACAAGATTTCAAGAATGGACCTGGCTACCGCAATATCTCTTCATCAGAAACTGAAAGAGTTCCTGCGAACAAGCTACAAATTGGACGAGGTTGGGATTCAAAAGAAGGTTATCCGATGGATGCCGCTACAAAAGCCGAATTGCATCTGCTGGGAGCCCACATTTGAAGAGTTCATCAAACATTACAACATCATGATTCTATAAGGCCGACGGCCGGAAAGGAAAAGACAGATGGCCAACTTTCACAAAGCAGAACGGAAGAAGGGGAAACTCAGGCTGGGGCTTGCCGGTCCTGCCGGAGCAGGGAAAACTTATTCAGCCCTGTTGCTCGCCTTCGGAATGGGCGGCAGAATCGCCATGATCGACACGGAAAGGGGATCAGGGGAGCTTTACAGTCACCTCGGCGATTACGACTGCTGCACCATCACACCTCCCTTCGAACCGAAGAAATACGTTGAGGCAATCAGGGATGCGGAAAAGATGGGCTACGAAATAGTCATTATCGACTCCCTCACCCACGCATGGGCAGGACAGGGAGGGCTTCTCGATCTCCACGGACACATATCGGATAAGGGCGGCAATACCTGGGCGGCATGGCGCCGGGTAACTCCCCAGCACAATGAGCTTGTGGATGCCCTGCTTCAATCATCTTGCCACATTATCGCCACAATGAGATCCAAGATGGAGTACGCGCAATCGGAGGAAAGCGGAAAGAAAACCGTCAAAAAACTTGGGATGAGTCCGATCCAGCGGGACGGGATGGAATATGAGTTCACCGTTTTTATGGACATCGACCTGAACCACTCCGCTTCTTCTACAAAAGACCGGACAACGATGTTCGACGGCAAGTTTTTCACGCCGTCAAAAGAAACAGGGATCATGCTCATGGCCTGGCTAAACAGCCCTGCCACCGAGGAGGAGGCTACTCGCCCATCCATCACTGCTCAGCCCACCGAACTTCAGGAACAGGTCAAAAAGACGGCAGCGGCAACGCAGCAGCCTGCAACGGTGCCTGCTGCACCAACCGAGACACAACCGCCGGCAGCAACTACCCTGAAGGGCACGATAGGCGGCAATGGCAACGTCAACTACAAAACAATCCTTGAGGCAGTAACTGCGCTTGAGCTCTCAAAAAACAACTACGAGCAGTATTGCTTCAAGCGGTACGGAATAAGATCCCTGGAAGAGCTGTCGTCAGATCAGACAAAGGAGCAGGCAAAGCTTATCGACTCGCTGAAAAGACCTGATCGTCTCCAGTCCTTCCGGGAAATTCTCGGAGTAATAGAGGCCGAACAGCCTCCGCTTTCCCAGCTTGCCGCAGCGGCAATGGCACAGAACCAGATCCCTCAGGCAGCCGTAGGAGCGCCGGCTTAGAGAACAATACCACGGGAAGGTCCATAACAACATTTATCCTCTGCCCCCACGACAGAGGCAGGGGATAAATGCAAAACGCCGATTCCCTGGAAGGCGCATGTAATGATAGGTGAAGGAGGATTGCCTGTGAAGAAATTAGGAATCATAGCTTTTCTGATCATGGCATTCACAACGGTAACGACTCTCACCATGCCGAATCCTGCGCAACAGAGCCCGGCCAAATTCGATTCCTACGATCAGATGATGCGGTATTTCAAGGGACTCAAAAAGCACGGGCTTGAACATGAAATAGCTGTGATCTGGATAGAGGGCACGGAGATGTTCTTCATCCGCGACGGCGAACGATGCCGGATGTGAATGCAAATACAAGACATGGGAGCTCATAGCTCAGATAAGGGAGAAAATCATATGATCAAAAGCCTCATAAAAACACAAATACCGAAAGGAGGAAAAGAAGAAGATGGAGCTTACGTCACAGGAAAAACTATCTTACGACAATATCGGAGGCGGGGCAGCGAGAGAGAAGTTCGACGACGCCCTGTTCGAGGCCTTACAAAACATTCAAGACCCCAACACAAGCCACAAAAAGCCACGCCAAATCATCATGACGGTTTCTTTGCTGCCCTCAGAAGGCAGAGGGGAAGCATCCGTTACGGTAGAAGTGAAGACAAAGCTGGCGGCGCCACGGTCAGTACTGACGACAATCCTGATCGGTCAAAACAAGGGCGCGGCAATAGCGCATGAAATTAACCAATTGGCGTTATTCCCGCAGCTTCATGAGAAGGGAAATGTCACAACCTTTGAAGCAGTAAAGTAAAGAAAGGTGAAGTATAAAATCATGATAGACAAATCATTCATCGAGAAGATCGAAAGCATGGCGGAAACCAGGATCATCGAGGTAAACGCCCTGCCCTATTCCACCAAGGCTTTACATCCCGTACATGTAGAAATGCAAACTATCGGCCTCTCCACACTGCAAGGATTGGCTGATTTTATTCGAGAAGTCCACGTAGCTGCCAAAGAAGACTTTATCCACATTGAAAGTCCTTTTGCCGTGTCTTTTAAGGGCGGCATTGGAGACTTTCTGTCCCGCCAGACCTATGCCAAAACGACATATTGCCCCTTGAGCAACACCCTGGCCCGTGGCTCCTACGTCCCTGTCGAGGACTTCGTCGTGGGGATGCAGACTGAATTTGTCCAGGATGAAAACACCGCGGCGATACTCTGCGTCGTGGGCAATATCAGCGACGGGAACATCAAAGCTTTTTCGGATGACGGTGTCAGCCAGGAGGTCACTGCCCGCTCCGGCATATCGAAAGTTGCAAACGTAAAGGTTCCGAACCCAGTCACGCTGACCATGAACCGGACTTTCAACGAGATCGAGCAGGTTCCGTCTTTGTTCGTGCTACGCGTTAAATCTGGAGGAAGCGGCCTTCCCCCTTCATGCGCCTTGTTTGACGCCTCGGGCGGTGCATGGAAAAGCGTCGCCGCCGAGCGGATATATCAATGGCTGAAAGCAAATGTGAGCGCTTTACCGATTGTCAGATAAAAAATGGCCTGTCGATTCAGAATATTGCATGGCGGATAGGGCAGATCACCCGAAAAGCTGCGTTCCGGGCAGCCTGCCGCCTTTTAAATACAGACGGAAACCGCGGAGGTTTTCTGACAAATGAGATCTCGAAATATTAAGCCAGGGTTTTTCAAAAACGATGTCTTGGCAGAATGCAGTCCCCTCGCACGGCTACTTTTTGCAGGTTTATGGTGTATGGCAGACCGCGAAGGGAGACTTGAGTGCCGCCCCAAGAAAATCAAGGCTGAAGTGCTCCCTTATGACAACTGCAACATCGAAAACCTGATCGAAGAATTGACGGCAAGATCATTTGTTACGATATATAGCATAAATAACGAAAATTACATGGAGGTTTCAAACTTTAACCGGCACCAACATTGTCACGTGAATGAAGCACCTAGCTCCATACCAGCACCGGAGGAGCACGGTGCGAGCACCATACCAGAACCGGAGAAGCACAGTGCAAGCACGCTGCAAAAACGTCCTGATACTGATTCCCTCACACTAAAATGCGCCGAAACGTCCAGCACCGAACTGGGGCCAGATAGTAAAACATCAAGCACCGTACCGGCACCGGAGGAGCACCGTACTGGTACGGTACAAAAACGTCTTGATACTGATTCCCTCTTACTGATTCCTGATTCCCTCACACTGATTTCCGCACCACGGTGCGAGCACGGTGCGAGCGAGGTGCAAAAACGTCTTGATACCGGATCCCACTTGCTGAAATCCCCACGACAGCCCGGAAATGGATCATTTTCAGAGTTTTGGGATGCCTACCCAAAGAAACGTTCCAAGGGCCAGGCGGAAAAAGCCTTCTCGAAGATCAACCCCGACGAGCAGCTCTTAGCGACCATGATCGCCACAATAGAGCGGGCCAAGACATCGGAAGATTGGTGCAAGGAAGGGGGGAGATTCATACCCCATCCCGCCACCTGGCTGAATAACCGGCGATGGGAGGACGAAGATGTCGAGACGCACCCGCTATCGGGCAAAGTCTCGGATCTTACGTTGCGCAACCTCAAAGTATTGAAAAACTGGAGACCCGATAATGGAAAATGAAATCGTGTTCCGGGAAGCTATGGCGGTCTTCGGGGAGATCTACGACAAGCAAATTAGCGAGGTGCTTCTACGGGCATACTGGAAAATCTTTGAACCGTTTAGCGACGAGGACTGTATGAAAGCATTCAAGCGCATACTTGAAGAATCTTCATATTTCCCGAGACCCGCTGATTTCATGAAAATTCTTGCCACTACCCACAAAGAGCGGGCAACGATAGCATGGCTCAGTGCGGTAAAAACTGTAGCGCGATTCGGCAATTATACCAGTGTCCAATTCAGAGATCAGGTTATTCATTCAGTTATCGAAGCAATGGGTGGCTGGGTAAATTTCAACATGTTCAAGGAATCGGAACGGACCTGGGTACAAAAAGAGTTTGAACGCTTATACGAAATCATGGAAAAGCAAGGCAGGCATCCCGCCTACCTGCCTGGAACATGCGAAACAATCAACTCCGCAACTGGACAAGGGCAAACACAGGAAATCGTCAAGATCGGTTTTGAAGATAAGCCAGATACATTGCCCGCATACCCTGAAGGGCGCATCGTGGGGATGGGAAAATGAAAGCGTCCTTCACGATTCCGATGCTGCCTATGCCATTGAATGCCTACAAGAGCCTGCACGGAAGCAAGCAGCTACAGACAGAAAATCAATGGAAAGAAATCGTAGCGATTGAATGGAATAAGCTCGGAAAACCGCATTTCAACCAGATCAAGATAACCATGATCTTCGCCTTCACCGACAAATGCCAAGGCGGTAGCGACGGTTACCTCGTCATGGGATGCAAGTTCACAAGCGACGCCGTCAGGGGCCTGTTCATTCCCGATGACACGCCAGAATTTCTTGCTGAGTGGGCATTCCGATTCCAGACGGCCGACGATCCGGAAACAAAGATCATCATCGAAGAAATAAAGCCGGGGGGGAAAGAGCATCTACGGGCATTTTGCAGCCTGTATACCTCATGCATCGCCCCGTTATGCCCCATCGACACAGACAGTCTTCAAGGTGTCTGGTACCCGGATGAAACAATATGCCAGGAAAAAACAAGCAGATTACTTCTCTGGGTAAAGGCGCAGCGGAAAATCTCAAAAAGCGAGGCACAGCAAAACAGGTACTTTACCCTGCCCATGCTGAACCATGATTGCGTCATTCGGAAGGGAATATCCGGCTTGGACCCGGACAAGGAGGACAAGCAGCAGGTAAAAAAGTGGATGGAGGAGCACCCGGGAATAAAGCCTCTGTC
>JAPLJZ010000129.1 GCA_026388335.1 Deltaproteobacteria bacterium | reverse complement strand
AGGCGGGGATGAAGGAGAGGCTCGCCGATACCGTTCAAGACCAGGGCCTCCAAGGTTGGCAGGGCCGGCAACAGGGTCATAAAAATATCTGTGGATATGTCCCCTTCCAGAAATTCTGCATCATGTCGCTGTTTAAGGCACATGGGGCATTGGAGATTGCAGCGGGTGGTTAATTCGACGAACAACTTGGTTGGATAAGGTTTTAAGGCTGGAGCTTCTTTTGTCGGCAGGATATTCATTGGCTTCAAAAGGTGATTTCTGTAAATTCCGTGTCGAGCAAGTTCAGCGAAAGCATCTTTCCCCTTAATGTTGATCCTTCCCCAAGCAGGATCTTGACTATTTCGGCAACTTCAATACTCGCGAGCATGGCAACGACAAAAGATAGATTCCCCAGGTCCTTTTCGATGCCGCGCTCGCCACTATGTCGGGAATATATTTTTTGCAGTGTGTATTCTCCCGGAAATTGGGTGGTAACCTGACCGTACCAGCCGCCGACGCTTCCGTGGACCAGCGGGATGTCGCATTTTTCGCATACCTCCGCCAATTCGAGACGCCGCGGAATACTGTCGAGGGCGTCTGCCACAACATCGACTTTCTCGATAAGCACGCTGCCGTTTCTGCTTGTAAAGGCATCCTGCACCGGTACGATGGTTACGGCGGGGTTGACCTCTTTTATCCTGACAGCGGCGACGGCCGCCTTTGGCTGTCCCAGGTTGTCAACTTTAGAAAACAACTGGCGGTTTAGATTATGCTCCTCATAATTGTCGGGATCGATTACAGTGATGTGACCGACGCCGAGTCGCGCCAGCTCCTCGATGATATAGCATCCCAGACCGCCGCAGCCGATCACGGCTACTTTACCCCGGAACAGGGAAAGCTGCTGCCGACAGGAAAGGCTCCGTTGATTTCGCTGGTAGCGTGCAGGCAGCAGATTCAGCTCCAGGATGGCCTCCTCAACGGCTGGAAAAGTGAGTCCGAAATTTTGGACCGCCCACGTCTGGATGGAAAGATGGATCAGTCCATTCTCAGCACGGGCCAAAAGGCATTCCTTGAGACTTTCCATTTCACCCGCCCCCCACCGGCGGAAAGATTGCCAGCAGGTCTCCCTCTTTGAGGGGAGAATCCGGTTCCCCATGGCGGGCGTTGATGAAAATGATCGCCGCCTCCTCTTCGGAGATATTCAGGGATGCGAGGATGTGACCTACCGTAGCGCCCTCCTGGTAATCGAAGTCGTCAACGGCAAACCGATCCTTGCGCAGGGAAGCGAACAATTTGACGGTAACTTTCACTGGAAATGCACCTCATAAAGTTGCGGGGGCGACTGGAGTCGCCCCCGCAACATGTTTACCAATCAAACAGACTGTCCAACTCTTCGTCTTTGACCATGAACTTGATATTATGAGGAAGTACGGGGTCCGTGTAGAAAAACCGCGGCAGGCGGTCGTCCTCTTTGGTGAAGCCGGCACGTTTGTTGAAATCGCGCTCTGTCTTCAGGACCTTCTTCCCAAGCTCCGTAACACTGTCTGCTGTGAGCTCCAGACCGTAGAAGGAGTTCAACAAGTCGAGGAGGGACTGGAAAGTGTCCGGTTGATCAAGAATGGCAAAGGCGATAAACAGACACATCCCTGTCGAGTCGATGGCGGCGGTGGCAACCTGTAGGTTCCGGGACAGGGCTACCTGGCCTTCGGGCTTCAATGGGTCGACGAAGCCGCCACTCTTGAGGATGTTCGTCGCAATGCTGTAACCTGCCGTGTGGTCCGCGCCCATGGGACTCGTGGCGTAAGTGACCCCGATGCCCTGTACGGCCCGGGGATCGTAGGCGGGCATCGCCTGACCTTTGACGACGGGAACTTTTTCCACGCCGAAAACCTTGCCCGTGACGGCGGCGCCACTGCCGAGGATCCTGCCGAGGGGAGTTCCCTTGCCGATTTCCTTGACAAGATTGATGGCGGCCTGGGCGTCGCCATACTTCACGACACCGGCCTGCATGGCCACACCGATGGCTACCCCCGTCTCAATCGTATCGAGCCCGTAAGTATCATCCAGGAAATCGAGCATGGCAATGGCGTCGGGGTCGTCGATACCGCAATGGCCGCCGTGGGCCCAGACCGTTTCATATTCCGGTTGCTTGGAAAGAAAATTGCCGTCCTTGTCGTTGTATATACCCGAACAGCGGATCACGCAACCGCGATGACAGGCATGGGTTGGTCCGGCCCCGCGTTTTGTTTCCAGTTCCGCAATGGTTTCGCCGCTGATCTTGCCGGCCCCGGCAAATTGTCCTGTTTTGAAGTTGTTGGTGGGATAAGCGCCGGCTTCGTTTAAGATATTGGTCAATACGTTGGTCCCGTAGGCGGGAAGGGCCTGGCCGGTGACGGGGTGACGGGATAGTCCCTCCACAAATTTTTTATTGGCTTCCCTGAATTTTTGGAGATCCTTGGGTTGGCGCGCCTTGCAGCCAGTGTCATCAAGGACGATCACCTTAACGCCCTTCGCTCCCATGACCGCCCCTACGCCCCCACGCCCTGCGTGCCTTGACGGTCGCAGCTCCGGGTCCGTGCAGGCGACGGAGGCGGACTGCATCTTCATCTCTCCGGCCGGTCCGATGGAAATGCAGGCGATTTTATCGCCGTACTCCGCTTTCATCCTGACGACGAGGTCATAATTGGTCATCATCTTGAGACTATTATCCGCTTCAATCTTGACGCCGTCCTTGTTAATGATGACTTTGTACAGATCATCCCCTTGCGGCTTTCCCTCCAGGATGATTGCCCCATACCCAAGCCTTGCCAGTACCTGGGCCGGCTGCCCGCCGGAATTGGCCTCTTTGATACCCCCCGTCAGGGGACTCTTGCAGCCTACGGATAAGCGTCCCGACATGGCGGCGCCGGTCCCGGAAAGGAGACCGGGGGCAATGACGAGCTTATTCTCTCCGCCCAGGGGGTGGCAGAATGGCGGCACTTCTTTGGCTACAACGGATGAAGTCATTGCCCGCCCTCCGAGTCCCGCATATTCACCGAGAGATTCCACTTGCATCTTTGGGCCGCCTGCGGCCCCCATATCGATCCTCAGAATCTTGTCCATACACGCCTCCTTATCAGGTATTGAATTGTTACGATGCCAAATTCACATTTATCAATCCTTCCATCTATCCGCCCATGGCGCTTTCAGTGGGCAATCGCGCTATGCCCTCTCCACCGAAGGAACCAGTAGTGCCAGTCTAAATTCTTGATGCATTGGAAAGGAGTTAACTAGTTAATTGCCCCCTGCTTTTAATGAGGGAACTTTATGCCGAGGGTCAAAGTGGGGGGTAAAACCCCCTTTGCCAAGATGATGGTTTAAATCAATCGCCGGAGAGCCGGGCATCCCTTGCAAACAGAGTGTGGCGCTGGATGCGGCTTAACTTTTTATTGTATATTAAAAATAACATAGCCGTGTTCTCCTTGTGCGTCAAGGATAAATATAATGCTGTGGGGTAAATTATTATTGACGGGACATAAGGGAGGAAGTAGAATTTGAGCCATGTTGACAAGACGCGACCTCATGACAAACATCACGCGGATTGCTGCCATGGCCGGCCTTGCCCAGCTCATTCCTCCTCCCCTGACTTCGGCCCTGACCTCAGCCCTGGCTGCCGATCCACGGGATGAACTGATCCGCCAGGCCCCCCGGGCCAGATTCTGGACCTCCGTTCCCCTGGCCGGCAAGGACTGCCGAAGCTGCCACCCCACGGCGATCACCGCAAAAGGTCAACCCCATCGTCACGAAGAAAACCTTGTCAAGTGTCTCCTCTGCGCCCAGAACTGTATTATCAAAGATGGCCAGCGGGGTCGGTGCCGTGCCCGTATCAATGTCAGAGGGGATCTTCGGAGTCTCGTCTATGGACGTCCGGTCTCCATTCATGTCGATCCCATCGAAAAGAAACCTTTTTATCATTTCCTTCCCGGAGCGGCGGCATTTTCCCTGGCCACCGCCGGGTGCCCCCTGAGCTGCAAATTCTGCCAGAACTGGGAAATCTCCCAAGCCTGGCCCGAAGATCTCAGGACCTCCTATACCCCTCCTTCCCTGATTGTCAGGTCGGCCTACGCCCGGAAGGCCCCGGTCATTGCCTTTACCTACAATGAACCGACCGTATTCGCAGAGTATCTTATCGATATCGCCAGAGACGCAAAAAAGCAGGGCCTCCGCCCGGTAATCATCAGTTGCGGCTTCATGAACAAGGCGCCCCTGCTGGAGATGTGTCATGTCCTCGACGCCGTTAAAATAGACCTCAAGGGCTTCAGCGAACCCTTTTACCGTAATGTCTGCGGGGCGGAACTAAAGCCGGTTCTCAATACCATCAAAGAGGTCAGCAAGAGAAAGGTGCACCTGGAAATTGTCAATCTCGTGGTCCCGACTCTCAATGATTCCGGGGAGATGCTCAAGGGGCTGATCGAATGGATTCTTGCCGAGATAGGTCCCGATGTACCGGTTCACTTCACCCGCTTTCACCCCGATTATCAGCTCCTGAATCTTCCTCCGACCCCGGTGGCCTCGCTGGAGCGGGCCAGAGAGATGGCCATGTCCAGGGGAATGAATTATGCCTATGTCGGCAACGTCCCCAACCATCCGGGCAATCACACCTATTGCCCGAACTGTAAAAAAGTGGTAATCAAGCGCATGGGCTTCTTCCTTGAGGAGATGCATGTCAAAGATGGTCGTTGCGCCTTCTGCCGTCGGAAGATCGCCGGCGTTTGGACATAGAGGAGCAAGTTATGAAGAGACGCTATATTCTCATCGTTTTGGTCCTTATTCTTTTACTGACGTTTGCTGTGATTATTCAAGCCAGAAAGGAGCCGGAAATGGATACCGTTCGTCCCCCCGTCGTCGCCGGAAAGTTTTATTCAGAAGCGCCTGAGATTCTCAAGGTAGCCATAACCGGTTTTCTTGAGGATGCGGAACCGGTAACGGCGCCCAAGCCCCTGGCCCTCGTCCTACCCCACGCCGGCTACATTTACTCGGGACAGATCGCCGCCGACGGATATAACCAGGCCCGCGGGCATAGCTATGATACCGTGGTGATTCTGGGCACGAATCATACTTCCCCGCATTTCAACAAGATCGCCCTCTACCCCGGCGATGGTTTCGCAACCCCCCTGGGGGTCGCCCGGGTGGACAGGACAATCGTGGAGGCCCTGAAAGCAACGTCCCCCGACTGCGTCCTGACTTCCACTCCACATAAGGACGAACATTCCGTAGAAGTCCAGATCCCCTTCATCCAGGTTGTTTTCCCCAAAGCAAAGATCGTCCCCGTGATCATCGGTACACCCGACGCCCGCCTCTGCGAACGTTTCGGCCAGGCTCTGGGCAAGGTTCTGAAAGGGAAAGACGCCCTGATTGTCGCCAGCTCCGATCTCTCCCACTATCCTTCCCATGCCGACGCCGTCGCTGTGGATCTGCCGATTCTGGCCGCCATTGCCACTCTTGATCCGCAACGGGTCCAGGAAACCATCCGGGCCCAGATGAACAAGGGGATTGCGAATCTCCATACCGTGGCCTGTGGCGAAGGTCCCATTCTCACTGCTATGGCTGCGGCCAAGGTCATGGGGGCCAAGGGGGGAAAGGTCGTCAGTTACGCCAACTCCGGAGATATCGCCATCGGAGACCGTTCCCGGGTCGTAGGTTATGGAGCGGTGGCGCTGACCGTTGACGCGCCTCAACCGGCGGCGGTAAAACCGACTTCCAGCGCGGCGGGTGAACTACAGCCGGCAGACAAAAAAGCACTCCTCGGCTTAGCCCGGAAGACGATCACCCGCTATCTTACGACGGAGACCGTCCCTCTGGCCAGAGGGTTTTCTCCGGCCGTGCAGGAATTTCGCGGCGTCTTTGTCACCCTGAAAAAATCCGGAAATCTGAGAGGTTGCATTGGACGTCTCATCCCCGAGGCCCCTCTCGGCCAGCTTGTGGGTGCAATGGCCATCCAATCCGCTCTTAACGACACCCGTTTCCGTCCCGTAACCATCGCCGAGATGAAGGATGTCGAAATCGAATTATCCGTCCTGACGCCGATGAAAACTGTTCCCAGGGCGGAAGATATCGTTGTCGGCCGGGATGGCGTCCTCCTCCAGAAAGGCCGGGCCGGGGCCGTCTTTCTTCCCCAGGTAGCCACCGAGCAGGGCTGGAGCCGGGAAGAGATGCTCGATCAGCTTTGCCTGAAGGCGGGGCTTGCCAAGGGGAGCTGGCGTTCAGGGGCAGAATTCCAGACCTTCCAGGCGATCGTATTTCATGAGTCCGAATTCAAGTAAAAATCGTGGCTCATCGGCACAGGGAACTCATACCGATGATAATAAATTCATTGGACTTTTCTGCTTTTTTGATGATAACGAATTGTAACATGCTAATTTAGGAGGGAGATTTTTCAGATGGTCGTGGGT
>JAPLJZ010000143.1 GCA_026388335.1 Deltaproteobacteria bacterium | reverse complement strand
TGCCCGTCTGGTACATCTCTTCGCTTACTTCCTTGGCCATCTTGCCGCTGATGGCGCCGTCCTCGATCAGGCGGATCATTTCGGCCAACGCCGCCGCCGGGATGGGGCAATCCCTGATATCCCGCTTGTCCTCTTTCAGGAAGCGCAGGATGTCTCCCATGACCCAGTTGCTCGCTACCTTGGGCTGGCCGCAAAGACGGACGACCTCTTCGTAGTAGTCCGCCAGGTCACGGCTTGTCGTCAGGACGCCGGCGTCATAGGGGGGAATCTGGTAGTCCCGGAGGAAGCGCTCCCGCTTTTCCAGGGGTAGTTCGGGCATGGTCCGGCGGATCTCTTCGATCCAGACGTCGCTGACGGCGATGGTGACCAGATCCGGATCGGGGAAGTACCGGTAATCATGGGCCTCTTCCTTGCTGCGCATGGAAATGGTGACGCCCTGAGCGTCATCCCAGAGGCGGGTTTCCTGGATCACCTCGCCGCCCCCCTCCAAGACATACTGCTGTCTTTTGATCTCATATTCCAGGGCCCGCTGGACATTCCGGAAAGAGTTCATGTTTTTGAGTTCCGCACGGGTGCCGAATTCCTCCTGTCCCCGGGGGCGGAGAGAGACGTTGGCGTCGCACCGGAAACTACCCTCCTCCATGTTGCCGTCACAGATTTCCAGATAGACAAGGATTTCGTGGATCCGGCGCAGGTAGTCGGCGGCCTCTTCGGCAGAACGGATGTCCGGTTCGCTGACTATCTCTATCAGGGGCACCCCGGTCCGGTTCAGGTCCACATAGCTCGACGGAAAGTGTTCGTCATGGATCAGCTTGCCGGCATCTTCCTCCATGTGGATACGGGTGATGCCGATGCGTTTCCTGCCTCCGTCCACTTCGACCTCGATACCCCCTTCTTCGGCCAGGGGATAGGCGTACTGGGAAATCTGGTAGCCCTTGGGAAGATCGGGATAGAAGTAGTTTTTCCGGGCAAAGCTGTTTTCCCGGTTGATCCGGCAGTGCGTCGCCAAGGCCATTTTGATTGTATATTCCACGACCTTCCGGTTGAGGACGGGGAGAACCCCGGGCATGCCGAGGCAGACAGGGCAGGTATGGGTATTGGGCCCTGCCCCGAACTGGGTCGAGCAACTGCAGAATATTTTTGAATCGGTGCGCAATTGCGCGTGGACTTCAAGTCCGATGACTGGTTCAAATTCCATGAAGTATCATGACTCCTTATGAAAAATTCATCTTTGCTTGCTTTTGCCGGGCGATGAGGGCGCCCATGCCGGCCGTCTTTTCATAAGCGGCCGCTGCCTGGATCAGCGTTCCTTCCTGAAAGTGGCCGGCCAGAAACTGCAGACCTATGGGCAGACCGTCCCCGGTGAAGCCACAGGGAACGGAAATTCCCGGAATGCCGGCCATATTTGCAGAAATGGTAAATATGTCTGAGAGATACATCTGCATGGGATCATCCGTCTTCTCGCCGATGCGGAAGGCCGCCGTGGGAGAGGTCGGGGTGGCGATGATGTCGCATTTCTGAAAGGCCTCGTCAAAATCCCGGCGGATCAGGGCGCGGACCTGGGAGGCTTTTTTGTAATAGGCGTCATAGTATCCGGAAGACAGAACGTATGTCCCTATAATAATTCTCCTTTTCACTTCATCGCCGAATCCGGCGGAGCGGGACTGTTTGTACATATCGAGGAGGTCCCGCCCTTCCGGGGATCGGAATCCGTATTTCACGCCGTCGTAACGGGCGAGGTTGGAGCTGGCCTCCGCGGGGGCCACTATATAGTAGACGGCCAGGCAGTATTCCGTATGGGGTAGGGAGATGTCAACGCATTTTGCCCCGGCCTTTTCGAGGAGGCTGATGGCCTGTCGAACTGATGCGAGGATTTCCGGATCGATTCCTTCGATGAAGTATTCCTTGGGGATGCCTATTCTCAGGCCTTCGATGCCCCGGGAGAGAAAAGATCGGTAGTCGGGGACCTCCAGGTTAACGGAAGTCGATTCCCGGGGGTCATAACCGGCAATGAC
This sequence comes from Deltaproteobacteria bacterium, assembly GCA_026388335.1. Lineage (GTDB taxonomy): Bacteria > Desulfobacterota > Syntrophia > Syntrophales > UBA8958 > UBA8958. The sequence goes on along the minus strand of JAPLJZ010000143.1, from coordinate 7,444 downwards.
GTTCATGAGAATGGCGCAGTCCTCGACGTCCTTGGTAAAGGGGCCAATCTGGTCCAGGGACGAGGCAAAGGCTACCAGTCCGAAACGGGAGACCCGGCCGTAAGTGGGCTTCATCCCCACGATACCACAGAGGGCCGCCGGCTGGCGGATGGAGCCGCCCGTGTCGGAACCGAGGGCGGCGATGCACTCGTCAGCGGCAACGGCGGCGGCGGAGCCACCGCTGGAACCGCCGGGGATCCGGGTTAGATCCCAGGGGTTGCGTGTAACACCGAAGTAGGACGTCTCCGTAGAGGAGCCCATGGCGAATTCATCCATGTTCGTCTTGCCGGTAAAGACGGCCCCGGCGGCCCGGAGTTTTTCCACTACCGTGGCGTCATAAGGGGGAACGAAATTATGGAGGATGCGGGAGCCGCAGGTTGTCGTGAATCCCTGGACGCAATAGATGTCTTTCAGGGCGATGGGGATGCCCGTCAAGGCTCTGATATTGCCGCTACGGATAGCCGCGTCGGCGGCGGCGGCCTGGGCCTGGGCCGCTTCTTTCATCAGGGTGATGTAGGCGTGGACCTTGTCCTCCGCCTGGTCGATTCTTTGATAGACGGAGGCAAGAATGGCCGCGGCCGTGACTTCCCCCGCCCGCAGCTTGTCCTGTAGTTCATGAATGGTTAACGAATAGAGCTCCATAATACCTCTTTATTATTCGATCACTTTGGGGACCCGGAAGAATTCGCCCCGGGGGTCCGGGGCGTTGGCCAGGGATTGCTCATTGGCCAGAGACGGTTTGACGATGTCCTCCCGGAAGGCGTTATGCAGAACCGTCGCATGGGTCATGGGTTCGACTCCCGTTGTGTCTACGGAATTCAGTTTGTCCATATAGAGAAGGATGTCGTTCAACTGGGAGGTAAATTTCTCCATCTCTTCTTCCCGGAAAGTCAAACGCGCCAGATGGGCGACGTGGGCTACTTCCGCTCTGGTTATCTTCAAAATGATGCTCTCCTTTTCACCTAAAATACCTGCCAGAAGGGGTTTATCTGATCCATAACCCGTCTAATTATAACATCCTTTCCCTGATCAGCCTCGTATTCCATGCGGTCCAGGTAGTCTTCCGGGGTATGGGTATCTCCCCGCATTTCTCCAAGCATTGCCTTGATCGATTCCGTCAGGCCTTCAACATGATAGCCTCCCTCGAGGACGGCGACCAGACGCCCCTGGCAGCAGACGGCGGCGATATCCATGAGGATTCTGGTCATGCAAACATAACCCTTGGCGGTGACCCGCATATCTCCCAGGGGGTCCTGAAAATAGGTGTCAAAACCTGCCGAAATAAAAATCAGCTCGGGTTTGAATTTCAGGGCCACCGGCTGCAGGATGCTGCGGAAGGCCTTGACGTAGAGGGAGTCATCGGAGCGGGCCTTCAGAGGGACATTGATCGTGTATCCCAGCCCCGCGCCCTGACCGGTTTCGGACAGAACCCCGGAACCGGGATAGGCGGGATACTGGTGGGTGGAAAAATAAAGAACCTTTTTGTCTCCGTAAAAAATACCCTGGGTGCCGTCGCCGTGATGCAGGTCCCAGTCGACGATCAGGATGCGCTTGAGGCCATATTTCGACAGGGCGTAACGAGCGCCGATGGCCACATTGTTGAACAGACAGAAGCCCGCCGCCTGATCCTTGCCGGCGTGGTGTCCCGGAGGCCGGACCAGAGCAAAGGCGTTATCCACCTCGCCGGTCATAACGCCGTCGATGGCATTGAATAAGCCGCCCACAGCGAGTTTCGCCGTATCGTAAGACTCAGGCGTCGTCTGTGTGTCGGGGTCCAGGGAGAAGTTGCCCTTGCCTGCCGTGCTGGCGATGAGGCCGATATATGATTTGCTGTGCACGAGACCGATTTCGTCGGGGGTGGCATAGCGGGCGGGAATGGAAACAAATTTTCCCTCCATGTCCGGCCGCTCCAGCATGGCATAAACGGCTTCCAGGCGCCGGGGGGATTCGGGGTGATAAAATCCTTCGCCATGTCTTAAATATCTGTCGTCGCAGACAATTCCCGTTCTAAGGGGCATAGGGTGAGTCCTGGTTCGTATTCTAAGTTTAATCTCCTTGCAGATACGATCACTGCAACTGTAAGGAGCGTCCCGCTTCTATCATAAAACCCCCGGAAGTGCAAAAATATTTACCATTGACAAGGACTTCAGAAGCGCTATATACACCAACACTATGTTTGGTATCGGTCTGCCTGAACTTCTTGTGATTGCCATCGTGGCCCTGCTGGTCGTCGGTCCGGATAAACTCCCCGGTTTAGCCAAATCATTGGGGAAGGGATTCCAGGAATTCCGCCGGGCAACTGATGATGTCACGGAATCCATCAAGGACACCCTGAAGCCCGACGATATCAAGAAAGACGTCAATGATTTTAAGGACTCGCTCCTTTACGGCAAGGAAGACGAGAAAGATAAAGACAAAGAAACAACCCCCAAAACCCAAGCCTGAAGATCCATCATTAATATACTTATTCCATGGACCGAGCAGAAGACGAAAAACTACCTTTAACTATCCATCTCAGAGAATTACGGACCCGCCTTGTCCATATCATTTCCGGCATCGGCGTTGGATTTTTCGCCTGCTATTATTTCAAGGAATTTTTATTCAAGATCATTGCGAGACCCCTGGTGGCAGTTCTTCCGAAGGGAAGCCACATGATCTTTACCGGTCTGCCCGAGGCGTTCTTTATTTACATGAAGATCGCCTTTTTCGCCTCCCTGCTGATTACGAGCCCCTACACCCTCTACCAGATCTGGAAGTTCGTTTCCCCGGGTCTCTATAAATCTGAAAAGAAATATGTCGTTCCCTTTGTCCTGACCTCCAGCAGCCTGTTCATCGGCGGCGTCCTCTTCGGATATTTCTTCGTCCTCCCGACGGCCTTTGAATTTTTTATCTCCTTTTCATCGGATTTTTTAAAGCCCATGGTCTCCTTCCGGGAGTATCTTTCCTTTACCATGAAGTTTCTGCTGGCCTTCGGTATTTCCTTTGAACTACCTGTCTTTATTTTCTTTTTGACAAAAGCAGGTATCCTTAACACCCGTATCCTTACCAGCTATCGACGCTATGCCATTCTGATTATATTCATTGTTGCCGCCGTGCTTACCCCTTCCCCGGATGCCTTCAGCCAGATTCTCATGGCGATTCCCCTCATGATTCTCTATGAAATCAGCATTGTCGTGGCCAGACGCGTCGAGAAAACAGCCAGGAAAGATAAGGAAGCCGCTGCGGAAGGGGAGGATTCGTAGCTTTATGACCCGCAGGAGACGCCCCTCGGGCAAATGGGGATTTGCCAGCATCCTTGCCGTCCTGATCGGTCTGGTTGTAGCCCTGGTCCTGGCCGTGACGGGGTATCTCTTCTATTTCTTTTTAGGAGAGCTGCCCAGCGTCGATACCCTCAAGGACTACCGGCCGAGCATCGCTACCCGCGTTTATGCTGACAACAATGAACTGATCGATGAATTTTTTCTGGAAGACCGGAAGATCATCAAGATCACCGATCTTCCCAAATACGTTGTCCAGGCCTTTGTCGCCTCGGAAGACTCCCGTTTTTTTGAACATAAAGGACTCGATTTCCAGGGTATTTCCAGGGCCTTTTTCAAGAATATCCAGGCAGGCCGAATCGTTCAGGGGGGCAGCACCATCACCCAGCAGGTGGCGAAGGCCCTCTACCTGTCCCCTGAAAAGAGATATATCAGGAAAATCAAAGAGGCGATTCTAGCTTATAAGATAGACCATTATCTGACCAAAGAGGAAATTCTCAATCTCTATCTGAATCATATCTATCTCGGCCACGGCACCTATGGCGTTGAGGCGGCCGCCCAGGGATATTTCGGGAAAAGCGCCCGGTACCTGACCCTGCCGGAGGCGGCCATCCTGGCGGGGCTTCCCAAGGCGCCCAGCGCCTACTCCCCCTTCACCCATTTCGATAAGGCCCGTCAGCGGCAGGCCTACGTTCTCGAGCGTATGGAGGAAGACGGTTATATAACGAAACAGGACCGGGAACGGGCCCTGAATACCCCGCTGCCCCTGCGCTCCGTCAAACCCAAGGAAAAGGTCGCCCCCTATTTTATTGAGCACATCCGGCGCTATATCGTCGAGAAATATGGCAGTGACGTCCTGTACAAGGAAGGCCTGGAGGTCTACACGACCCTGAATATCGAGGCGCAGAAGGCGGCCCGTGACGCCGTGGAGCGGGGATTGAGCGAGCTGGAAGAACGTCAGGGATACGATCGGGGCCTCGTCCAGGGCGCTCTTATTGCCATGGATGTGAAAACCGGCGCGGTCAAGTCCCTGGTTGGGGGCCGGGAGTTTTCCAAAAGCGAGTTCAACCGGGCGACCCAGTCCCGCCGCCAGCCGGGATCAGCTTTCAAACCCTTTATATATACAGCGGCTTTTGACAAGGGCCTGACCCCTTCGACACGATTTGTCGATGACCCAATTCAATTTCCCGACCCCTCCAAACCCGGCGGCTTCTGGCAGCCGAAGAACTTCGATGGGAAATACCATGGCCCCACGACCCTGAGAAACGCCATCGTGCAATCCCGGAATATAATAACCATAAAGGTTCTCCAGGATATCGGCATCGATTACGCCGCCTCCTATGCCAATGTGATGGGGATCACTTCCCCTCTGAGCCGGAACCTGTCACTGGCCTTGGGCAGTTCCGGCGTGACCCTGCTGGAGATGGTACGGGGCTTCGGCGTCCTGGCCAATCAGGGCAAGCGGGTAACGCCTTATTTTATCACAAAGATCGTTGATCGGACCGGCCACGTCTTCGAAGAGAACCAACCCAAAGTGGAACAAGTCATCGATTCCCGGATCGCCTTTATCTCTTCCTATATCATGCAGGATGTTGTAGAAAGCGGGACCGGGAGGCGGGTCAAAAGCATTGGCCGGCCGGTGGCGGGAAAGACGGGAACGACCAACGATGTCAGGGACGCCTGGTTCCTCGGTTTTACGCCGTCCCTGATCACGGGGGTATGGGTAGGCTTCGACCAGGAAAGATCCCTCGGTCAACATGAAGTCGGGGGCCGGGCGGCAGCCCCGATCTGGTTGTATTTTATGTCCCAGGCCCTTTCCCGGACGCCGATCGAGACCTTCCCCGTGCCGGAAGGCATCGTCTTTGTCAAGGTGGATCCGAAAACTGGCGCCCCCTCTTCCGGCCGAGGCGCCATCTATGAGAGCTTCTTGGAGGGAACCACGCCTCCCGGCGCTGTCCCCGTTGACGCCGAGCAGGTTAAACCGGAAGAAATGATCCCGAAAGAAGAGGCGGAATAAGCCGAACGCAAGACAGTAGTCAGACGCGGCTGCCGTAGCGGCTAATTCCTGTCTGTCCTGTCGCGCACCAGATCCGGTCCGGGCCGAGGCCAGTAAATTTTCTACGGTAATCCACAAAGCCCATAAGGAGGGGGGAAAGACGACCTTGGAATGCACGGCCTGTCATGCCTTGTGATGAAATAGATTCAGTACCGGCTTGTTGACCTGTAGTATACCGTCTGGGATACATCCAAGCATAACGCTTTGAGAATTAGAGAATCAGCGGAGCTAATTCGAGGTGTGCAGGAGAGGTCAAAATTCCATGACTGAAAATAATTTGTAAAATATAATTTTATATTATAGGATGCAGAACAAAAAAGAAGGAGGAGAGATCATGTTTGCACCAAAGAATATCCTTGTTCCGACAGATTTTTCAAAATATTCGGATGCGGCATTAAAGAAGGCGGTTGACATTGCAACCCCAAATGATACCAATATCTACCTCTTACATGTTATCGATGAGCAAATCCGCCAATGTGCGGTTGATTACTGCCTCAGTATTGATGTCGTCAACAAGCTTGAGAAGGATAGCGTGAAGGCGTCCAGAGACAAGCTAAAAAAAGAAGCTGAGGCTATTATCAAGACGAAGAAGATAAAAGTTATTTTTGACGTTAAGCATGGTGTCCCCTCTGAAGTGATATTGAGCGAGCAGAAGGCGAAGAAGATTGATTTGATTGTAATTGCATCTCATGGAAAGACAGGGATTCTGAAACAGCTTATGGGTAGCGTTGCAGATAAAGTAATCAAAGGCTCAAAATGCCCTGTCATAGTGGTTAAACCGTAATAATAAATAGTTGTATCTGGTGCGATTGAAAGAGTCAGCAGTAATCAACTTCAATCGATAATGCATCTTTAAGCCGTCTCGTTTTCCAATGGGACGGCTTATTAGTTTCTATCCGAAAAAACTGCTTGACAAGGGTCAATTATTTTCGTAGGGTACGGGCACTTTTCAACTTGAAGGACATGGAAGACAGCCAAATGAAAAACAAGGTCATTGTACTGGGCAGCGTCGTTGTAGTTATCGTACCGAGGGGGACTGCTGCTCGGTGTTTTTAAACAACCTTTAAAAACAAGAGCCGCGGGCCCCAAAACCCGCGGCTTTTTTGATTCCAGAAAGCCGCTTCTCCAAAGATAGCGGCTTTTTTTTGCTCTAAAATTTAAAATATTCATAACGGAGGTGCTTACATTGCAACTAAAAGGAGCTGAAATTCTGATCAAGGTGCTAAAGCAGGAGGGGATCCACACGATCTTCGGCTATCCGGGAGGCGTTCTTCTGGATATCTATGATGAACTGTACAAGGGCGAGATTCGCCATATCCTGGTTCGTCATGAACAGGGGGCCGTCCATGCGGCGGACGGATATGCCCGCGCCTCCGGCAAGGTCGGGGTGGCCCTGGTCACTTCCGGACCCGGGGCTTCCAACACGGTTACGGGAATCGCCAATGCCTATTTGGATTCCATCCCCATCGTCGTTCTGACCGGTCAGGTTCCCACGCATCTAATCGGGACCGACGCCTTCCAGGAGGTAGATATCATCGGCATCACCCGCCCCTGTACAAAGCACAATTTCCTGATCAAGAGAGTGGAGGAGGTCGCCAAGACGATCCACGAGGCCTTCCATATCGCCCGGTCGGGACGTCCCGGACCGGTGCTGATAGATCTTCCGAAGGACGTCATGGCCGCCATGACCGAATATGAACCTCAGCCGCCTAAAAAGATCGAGGAGGAAAGCCCCCGTCCCGCCTCGAAAAAGGCATTCCATGTCATGGATCTTATTGCTGAATCTAAAAAACCGCTGATTCTTTCCGGCGGCGGCGTCATCCTTGGCGGCGCTTCGGAGGAACTCCGGCAGTTGGCCCGACGGACCAGGATGCCCGTCACCTCTACCCTTATGGGTCTCGGGGCCTTTCCCGCCTCGGATCCCCTCTGGCTGGGCATGCCGGGAATGCACGGTACTTACTATGCCAACATGGCCATCAGCACCTGTGATCTCTTGATTGCCATCGGGATGCGGTTTGACGACCGGGTTACCGGCAAGATTGATCATTTCGCTCCCAATGCCAAGATCGTCCATGTGGATATCGATGCCTCC
>JAPLJZ010000075.1 GCA_026388335.1 Deltaproteobacteria bacterium | reverse complement strand
CGCATTGAGTCCATTCAGGATCAGGACAGTAAGGATATCGAGGTCGAGGCCCTCATGGCGAACCTCGTGGGACTCTTCGAACGGATCGTAAAACTGACCCCGTTCCTCCCCCAGGAATTCGGTTCCATGGCCAAGACCATTGCAGATCAGGGAGTGCTGGCCGATCTTATCGCCTCCATCATTAATGTCCCAACAGAAGAAAAACAGGCGATCCTGGAGATGATCGATGCCAAGCAACGGCTCAGAGAGGTCACGCGCCTCGTCAATCATCAGGTGGAAGTCCTCGAACTGGGAAACAAGATCCAGTCTCAGGTCAAGGACGATATGGATAAGAGCCAGCGTGATTATTACCTGCGTCAACAACTCGAGGCCATCAAGAAGGAGCTTGGCGAAGAGGATGAGACAAAGGTGGAGGTGGATGAATACCGGGATAAACTGGCTAAAAAGGACCTTCCCGAAGAAGCGAAAAAGGAGGCGGATCGGGAATTGCAGCGCCTGGACCGCATGCATCCATCATCGGCTGAATACACCGTCGCCTCAACCTATCTGGACTGGATTCTTACCCTGCCCTGGCGGGAGGGGACGGAAGACAATCTGGATATAAGGAAGGCCCGGAAAGTCCTGGAGGAAGATCACTATGGTCTGGAGAAGCCGAAAAAGCGGATCATCGAGTACCTTGCCGTCCGGAAACTCAAGCCCGATGCGAAAGGACCGATTCTTTGCTTTGTCGGTCCTCCCGGCACGGGAAAGACGTCCCTGGGGCAGTCCATTGCCCGTGCCCTGGGAAGGAAATTCGTCCGCATCGCCCTGGGAGGCGTCCGGGACGAAGCGGAGATTCGCGGACACCGTCGCACCTACATCGGCGCCCTGCCGGGCCGGATCATCCAGAGCATCCGCCGGGCGGAATCCAATAACCCCGTTTTCATGCTTGACGAGATCGACAAGGTGGGCAGCGACTTTCGTGGCGATCCCTCTTCGGCCCTCCTGGAGGTCCTCGATCCGGCGCAGAACTTCTCGTTTATGGACCATTATATAGACATCCCTTTCGATCTGTCCCATGTCATGTTCATCACGACGGCAAACATTCTGGATACCATTCCACCAGCCCTGCGGGACCGCCTGGAGATCATTGAACTAGTTAGTTACACCGTGGATGAAAAGCTCCACATCGCCGAAAAGTATCTGCTTCCCAGGCAGATCACGGAAAACGGCCTGCGGCCGGACCAGATTTCCTTTACCAGGGGAGCCATCCGTCTCATCATCAGTAGTTATACCCGGGAGGCCGGGGTTAGAAACCTGGAAAGGGAGATTGCCGCCGTCTGTCGGGGTGTGGCAAGCCAGGTCGCGGAAGGTGTGCTGGGAAAGGCGACGATCCGCCATCAGGACATTCACCGGTATCTGGGCCCGGAACGAGTCACCTCGGAAATCACCGCCCGGACATCGAAACCGGGTGTCGTCATGGGCCTGGCCTGGACGCCTGTCGGGGGAGATATCCTGTTCATTGAAGCAACGGCCATGAAGGGCAAGAAGGGCCTTACAATGACGGGGCAATTGGGGGATGTCATGAAGGAATCGGCAACAGCGGCCCTGAGTTTCATCCGGACCAATGCCGAGGCCCTGGGCATATCAAAGGATTTCTTTGAAGATGTGGATATTCATATCCATGTTCCTTCCGGGGCCATCCCAAAAGACGGCCCCTCGGCAGGGGTAACGATCATGACGGCCCTGACGTCGCTGCTGACCAACAAGCTGGTAAAAAAGGATCTGGCCATGACCGGCGAGATCACCCTCAGAGGGCTGGTGCTCCCGGTCGGGGGAATCAAGGAAAAGGTCCTCGCCGCCCACCGCGCCGGCGTCAAGACCATCATCCTGCCCAAGTGGAACAAGAAGGACCTTGCCGATATTCCTCCCAAGATTCGCAAGGACATCGACTTTCATCTCGTCGAAGACATGATGGATGTCCTGAAAATCGCCCTCGAAAAGGGATAGGAAACCCATCCCCACCCTGACCCTCCCCTTGAAGGGGAGGGATTTTTTCTGTTGACAAAATCGCCTAATAAATATACTAACCGTTTAGTTAAACTAAATGGACGGTATCACCATGAAAGATAATCAACATCCTACGGTCCAGCGGATTCTCGAGGCGGCGATGGATATCTTCTCCGATGTGGGGTTCAACGGCGCCCGGGTGGACGAAATCGCCAAGCGGGCCGGTGTAAACAAGGCCATGATCTATTACCACATCGGCGATAAAGAGGTCCTGTATGCGGAAGTTCTCCATAACGCCATCGGCCACGTGGCCGATTCTATTTCCGGACAGATCGAGGCAGCTTCGACACCGGAGGAAAAATTGCTGGCCTACATTAGCGGTTTCGCCGGCGCTGTCGAAGGCAATCCCCGTATGGGCCCTATTCTGCTCAGGGAAGTCGCCTCGGGAGGACAGAATCTACCGGAATTGGTAGTCAAGGATTTTGCCCGCCTCATCGGGATTGTGACAGCCATTATTGAAGAAGGCAAAAACAAGGGGACTTTTGTCGACGTGACACCCTTTATCCTCCACATGATGGTCGTAGGCGCCATCGTCCTGTATAAAGCCAGCGGTCCCATCAGAGCAAAGAAAGCGAACATCCCCGATTTCATCAAAATGCTGGATGTGAACGTCTCAGAGAGGGTTGTCAATGAAATATCAAATTTGATATTACAGGGGATCAAGAAAGAGCCGGATAACGGCTCAAAAGAGAAACAAAACGAGGTGTCGTAAGATGAGGAGGCCAAACCCCGATAACGTTGCACTTGGTTTGAACTCTACATCCAGGGGAAGAAACCACGAAGGCCTCCAGGACGTGCCCTTGGTCAATCCTAAGAACATGGGAATCGCAGATAAATCTCCCTTCTTTCTGGCCGTAGCAATCATGATCGTCCTGGGACTGGCGGCGATATCAGCAACGGCTCAGACCGGACCTCCAGAGAAATCGCCCGATAAATTCACCCTGGCAAGCAGCATCGATCTGGCCCTGAACCAGAGTATGGTCATCCAGGCAGCCAAAGAAGGTGTCAAGGGGGCGGAGGCCCAGAAAAAAGAGGCTTTCACGGGATTTCTTCCCAAACTGAGCACCTCCTATAGCTACACACGGCTCAATGACGCACCTTGGGTTAATATGCCGCCAACGTCAATAAACTCTCCCTTTGGTCCTCTGTCGACTACCGGCAGCCAGGTTACCATGGGCACCCAGGACAATTACAGTTGGGCTATGGAGGTCCGGCAACCGATCTTCGCCGGCGGGTCTATCGCGGCCAATTACCAGGCCAACAAGAGAGGCGAGGACATCGCCAGGGTTGATGAATCCGCCACCACCCAGAATATCGTCGAAGAGGTCAAGGCGTCTTACTTCCATATTCTCAAGGCCGAGAAAATTCTTGAAGTCGCCCGGCAAGCGGTAGAACAATTGAAATCCCATCGTAACGAGGCGCAGAACTTCTTTGACGTCGGCCTGATCCCGAAAAACGACCTCCTCCAATCGGAGGTCCAGCTGGCAAATGGCGAACACAACCTGGTCAAGGCGGAAAATAACCTTGAAATAGCCAAGGCCCGCTTCAACACCCTCCTGCGGCGCAACATCAACGCTCCCGTTGAGGTGGAGGACATCCTGACTTACCGGCCCTTCGAGAAAACCGTCGAGGTCTGCTTTCAGACAGCCTTTGATAAACGTCCCGAAATCAAGGCGTACTCCCTTAAGGTGGAGCAGGCCAAAGAATACGTCAAGGTGGCCAAGGGCGACTTCTTCCCCACTGTCAGCGCCGTGGGACATTATGAGCGTTTCGGCGATTCGGGAAATCTTCAGGGCAGCACCTACAAGAGCATGGAGAACTGGTATCTCATGGCCAGGGCCGATTGGACCTTATGGGAATGGGGAAAGACGAAAAATCAGGTGGACTCCCGGCAAGCAAGGCAAAATCAGGCCACCAGCCTGTTAGCCCACGAAAAGGACAAAGTTGCCTTTGAAGTAAAAGCGGCCTATATCCTCGTCCGGGAATCGGAAAAACAGGTATTTGTCGCCCAGAAGTCAATCGATCAGGCGGAGGAAAATTTCCGTATCAATAACGAGCGCTATAAGGAACAGGTAGCCACCTCGACGGACGTGTTGGACGCCCAGACCCTGCTCACCAAGGCGAAATCGGATTATTTCACGGCCTTGGGGGATTATTTCATCAACCAGGCCCACCTGGAAAGGGCGATGGGAGAAATCAAATAGGGCAAGGGGATTGAAAATATGAAAAAACGCATTATTCTGATCATCTTCATCGTCCTCCTCCTCGGCGTGGGGGGGTACGTCTATTACGGACAATGGAAGAACAAGCATAGCGAACTTTACTATTCCGGCGTCATCGAGGCCAAGGATGCGAAGCTCGCCTTCCAGGCAAACGGGAGAGTGACAGTTGTTCATGTCAAGGAAGGACAGGCCGTCACGAAGGACCAGGTCCTGGCCGAACTCGACGCCTCGGAATTACAGACCCGCCATGATCAGGCCGAGGCCTCTCTCGACCGTGCCATTAAAGGCCAGCAACAATTTGAGACGCTCCTCAATGTCTATAAGAGCACCCTTCCTGACGATGTCGTGCGGGCGGAGGCGAACGTATCCAGCGCCCGGAAGGTCATGGAAGATACCAAAAAGAATAAGGAACGGTATGACGCCCTGTATCAGCGGCGGGTTATCGCGCAAAAGGAATGGGACACCGTGCGGCTTAATTATGAAACGGCGTCTTCCCGGCTGATGGAAGGGGAGGCCATTCTCCACCAAGCCAAGAGCAATCTGCAAAAAATCGAGATCACCAGGAAGGACATCGAGGCCGCCCGGGCCCAGGTCCAGTTTGCCAGGGCGGTCCGCGAGCAGGCAACCATCCAGACGGCGTACACGAAATTACACGCCCCTTTCGACGGCGTCATCACCAGTCGAAATATCGAACCCGGCGAGGTCGTCTCTCCCAGCCGTGAGGTCTTCAACCTGGCAAATCTGTCCAATGTCGATCTGAAAATCTTCGTGGAAGAAACGGCCATCGGCAAGGTCAAACCCGGACAGACGGGGGAT
>JAPLJZ010000255.1 GCA_026388335.1 Deltaproteobacteria bacterium | reverse complement strand
GGAGGTCGCCGTCTAACATAGTCATCTGCAAGAGACGAACGACCTCTCCGATATCGTCATTTTTCAAGGTATTTCAGTCGTAGCCTTCTTCCGTTGCCAGGATGTCCAGATGCAGGGTTGTGATGTCTTCGATGTCGAGGTTTGGCTCTTCTTTCGTTTCCCGGAAATCTACGATTTTGATGTAGCGTTTGCATTCATTGCAGACATCCACGCGATACCGCTCGTCATCTTCGACAGTAAAATAGGCCAGGGTCTGCTGTTCCTCGTTGCCGCAGAAAGGACATTTGATCCGCAGGAAGGGCCATTCGATACCGCATTGATTGCAGAAGAGGAAGCGCGCTCCCTCTTCCTCTTTTATTCTGCCTATTTTAGGTTCTTTGCCGCAAACGGGGCAGTACCCTTCCGACCATTTGGATTTGAGAACAACGTCCCCGTACTTGGCCACAACCTTTTCAAAGGCCGGCCGGAGGCATTCTTCAAGGAATAGATCAATCAGGTCGAAGGTTTCGTCCTCTTCCCCTCTTTCCTCTTCTTCGTCCTCTTGCTCACCGTAAAAAGCACTGAGCAGCATTTCCTTGAAATCCTCTTCGCCGCTCTTGATTTTACCGGCCAGCTCTTTGGTCTCGCCGGGGGCCCGCTTTTCGGCGATATGAAGAAGATCGAGGAAATATGCCTGTGGCTGGGTCAGATCATAATCCCCCTGAGACAGGTCGATTAGCGGCAGCCCACCTTCCATTTTTGAGCTGATGAGACGTTCATCGACGGGAAAGATACTCTCCGGCATCTTACGCCGGTATTCTTCCCGGAGGATGAGAATTTCTTCCAGGATAGCGAGCAGCTCCTCATAATGGGGGCTCTGGGTCTTGTATGATTCAATGGTTTTAAGTGTATCTTTAAGCATTTTGGCCATGCGATTTCTTCTCCTTCGGAAGGGATTTTTTATTTGTGGCTGCTGTATATATAGTTTCATGATCAACTTCAAGCAATTCTTTCCGGATAAATATCTAATTGACACGGAGGGGAAAATAATGAAATTTAAGGCCGCAACCCTCCGAGGATGGCGGTTGCTTAAAGAATTGTCCCTGACGTTGTGCAACGGTGAAATATATCTGAAAGAATTAAATAAGGTGGAGGGACATTCTTAGGTGAAAATGAATGATACGACTTAAAAAGAAAGGGCTGGGGGCCTTTTGGGGTTGCCTGGCGATTTCACTGCTTGTGACCGTGCCGGCCATGACTGGTGTTTGTTTCGCCGCCAGCGGTGCCGGTAATGACATCGGACGGAGCCTTCCTGTCTGGACGATAATTCCCTTTGGCGGTATTCTCCTCTCCATTGCCCTTTGCCCGCTGCTGACACCTCAATTCTGGCATCATCACTTCGGCAAGGTGGCGGCATTCTGGGCGCTGGCCTTTGCTGTCCCATTCCTCATGTATTTCAGTGATATGGCAGCATATGAGATCCTTCATATCCTGCTGATCGATTACATACCCTTCATAATTCTCCTGTGGGGACTCTTTACCATTGCCGGGGGGATTGCCATCAGCGGCTCGCTAAGAGGTACGCCGGTCATGAACACCATGCTGTTGCTGATCGGCACGATCCTGGCCTCCTGGGTGGGAACCACAGGGGCCTCCATGGTGATGATCAGACCGGTCCTGAGGGCCAACAAAGAGCGGGTGAAGAAGGCGCATATCATTTGTTTTTTTATTTTCCTGGTGGCCAACATCGGCGGCGCCCTCACCCCGCTGGGGGATCCACCCCTCTTTCTTGGTTTTCTCCACAATGTCCCCTTTTTCTGGGTGACTACCAGTATGCTGCCCCATATGCTTCTGGCCACGGTTATCGTGCTGGCGGTGTTTTTTGGGATTGACCGATACTTCTACGGGCGGGAGGAAGATGTGCCTCTCGAAGAAACACCGGCGCCGATTCGCATCGAAGGCCTTTACAATTTTCTGTTTTTAGCAGGGGTGATCGGCATCATTTTGG
>JAPLJZ010000134.1 GCA_026388335.1 Deltaproteobacteria bacterium | reverse complement strand
TTTACAAGGGGCAACATGCCGGAACATTCGGGGATATTGGCATTTTAAGTTTTAATGGCAACAAGCCCGTGACCACCGGCGGTGGCGGCATGATTATCACAAACGCTGAAGCCATTGCGACAAAGGCCAAGCACCTGACGACAACGGCCAAACAGCCCCATCCTTGGGAATTCGTTCATGACGATGTCGGCTATAATTATCGCCTGCCCAACATTAATGCCGCCGTGGGCTGTGCCCAGATGGAATGCTTTGCCGGGGTTTTAGAAAACAAGCGTGCCACAGCACAGATGTATGATCAGTTTTTTCAGGAGATCGACATACCATTCATTGCAGAGCCTGCTCACGCCCGGTCCAACTACTGGCTGAATGCCATTGTTCTAAAAGATAGACAGGAACGGGAGCAGTTTCTTGCCTATTCCAGGGAAAAAGGTATTCAAACGCGGCCCGTTTGGAAACTTATGTCCAACCTTACCATGTATCGCCATTGCCAGTGTACACCCCTTGAAACCGCCCCATGGCTGGAAGATCGGCTGGTCAATATCCCCAGCAGTGTGCGGATATGAAAGAAAAAATCATCCTCATCGGAGGCGGCGGCCATTGCAGGGCCTGTATTGATGTCATAGAACAGGAAGGCCGCTTTACCATTGTCGGGATTGTGGATGTACCTGAGAAAAAGGAGCACAACGCTCTTGGTTATTCCGTGATCGGCTCAGACGCCGATTTAGCGAGATTGATCAAGATTTTTCCTAATGTACTAATTACGCTGGGGCAGATTAAATCCCCGATTCGACGTATAGAATTATACAGTGATTTGATGCAGATGGGCGCACATTTCCCGGTGATTCAATCCCCGCTGGCCTACGTTTCCCCTCGAGCCCAGGTTGCGGAGGGAACTATCGTCATGCATCATGCCCTGATCAATCCCGGCGCGAGGGTGGGCATGAATTGCATCATCAATAGCAAAGCCCTTGTAGAACATGATGCCGTCATTGAAGATCACTGTCACATCTCGACAGGTGCGATCGTTAATGGCGGGGTAAAAATAGGCAGGGGCTCTTTTTTCGGAAGCAATGCCGTTTGTAAAGAATATATCGAGATAGGAGAAAATGCTATAATTGGTTGCGGCGCAATAATTGTCAAGAGTATTCCCAAGACTCTTTAAACTTTCATCCTTGATCTTTCATGATTTCACCTTTAAACTATGAACCATAATAAGACCTTCATCATTGCCGAAGTCGGCGTCAATCACAACGGCAGTCTGGATATGGCGTTTCAACTGATTGATGTTGCCATCGCTGCGGGAGCGGATGCCGTCAAATTTCAGACGTTCAAGGCCGAGAAAGTCATTGCCGTCAATGCACCCAAAGCCGGCTACCAGAAGGAAACCACCGGCTCTGATGAATCACAACTGGAGATGGTCAGAAAACTTGAGCTGGATGAAACGGCGCATATCAGGTTACAACAGCATTGCCGTCACAAAGGCATTCAGTTTCTGTCAACCCCCTTTGACCTGGAAAGCATCGATCTGCTGAGCCGTCTGGGGTTGGAAATCTTCAAGATTCCCTCAGGCGAAATCACAAATCTACCCTATCTGAGAAAACTGGGGGCCTTGGGAAAACGGCTGATCCTGTCTACCGGTATGGCCAATCTGGGTGAAATCGAAGCAGCCCTGGATGTACTTACCGAATCCGGCACGCCTTTGGAAAACATTACCGTTCTTCACTGTAACACCGAATATCCAACTTCGTTTGAGGATGTCAATCTGAGCGCCATGCTGACCATCTGGAACGCTTTCCCCGGAATCTCTGTAGGCTACTCTGATCATACTCCTGGCATCGAAGTTTCGATAGCCGCCGTCGCCATGGGGGCAACTGTAATTGAAAAGCACTTTACCCTAGATCGAAACCTTCCGGGTCCGGACCACAAAGCCAGCCTGGAGCCTAATGAGCTGAAGGCGATGGTGCAGGCGATCCGCAATATCGAAAAAGCTCTCGGCGATGGCATCAAACGCCCCAGCCCGAGTGAACTAAAAAACAAGCCCATTGCGCGCAAGTCGCTGGTGGCGATCCAACCAATCAAGATGGGAGAACTGTTCAGCGCTGATAACATCACAGCCAAACGCCCCGGCGCCGGAATCTCTCCCATGCGTTGGGATGAAGTCTTGGGGCAGGCCGCGCCAAAAGACTATAAAAAAGATGATCTGATATGAGCAGAAGAAAAAATGAAAAATATCTGCATTGTTACCGGTAGCCGCGCCGAGTACGGACTTCTGCGGTGGGTTATGCAGGGTATTCAGGATACCCCGGAGCTGACCTTGCAGGTCGTTGCCACGGGCATGCATCTGTCGCCTGAGTTTGGTATGACTATCCAGGAAATCCGGGCGGACGGTTTTGAGCCGGATGAAACTATAGAGATACTCCTGTCCGGCGACACCCCAACGGCCATCTGCAAATCCATGGGACTTGCCATGATCGGCTATGGCGAAGCGCTCCAGAGGCTGAAACCGGATATGGTGTTGCTGCTGGGCGACCGGTTTGAAACATTCTGCATGGCAGCCGCGGCACAGGTCTGCCGGGTTCCTCTTGCCCATATTCATGGAGGGGAGACCACGGAAGGCGCCATTGACGAGGCTTTTCGTCACTCAATCACAAAAATGTCGCACCTGCATTTTGCCAGTTGCGAAGAATACCGTCAGCGCATCATCCAACTGGGGGAAGACCCGGACCGGGTGTTCAACGTTGGCGCCCTTGGTGTTGAAAACATTCGCCGTACATCCATCATGGAACGCAACAAACTGGCGGAATCCATCGGCTTCACCCTTGAAAGGCCCTATTTCCTAGTGACATTTCACCCGGTGACTCTGGAAAAAGACACATCTGAAGGACAATTCCAGGGCCTGCTGGATGCCTTAGATGCCTTTCCCGAATACAATGTGATTTTTACTAAGGCCAATGCCGACACGGACGGCCGGATAATCAACCGTTTGATTGACGATTATGCAGAAAAGCGACCGGAACGCTGTTTCGCGACGACCTCGCTGGGCGTACACCGTTATCTGTCAGCCATGAAGTATGCAACGGCAGTAATTGGAAACAGTTCCAGCGGGATTATCGAGGCGCCATCTTTCAAAATTCCCACCGTGAATATCGGCGACCGGCAGAAAGGGCGAGTAAGGGCCGAAAGCGTGGTGGATTGTGAACCGGTAGCTCTTTCAATCGCATCATCAATACGAAAAGCCACATCAGCAGAATTCCGGGATGTGCTGAAAGTTGTAAAGAACCCATATGAGAAGACCGGCACGGCGGCCAGGATAGTGGAAAAGATCACGCTTTTTTGTCCTGCCGAGTTGATGAAGAAAAGCTTCTATAATATGGGAGTGTTGGCATAAAAATGAAAGACTGGAAAAAAACAGTTATCCATGCAAGCCGCCCCATTTTGGAGGCCTTAAAGATTCTGGAGGACATTGCCCTGCAGATAGCCCTGGTAACTGACGACGATGGGCGTCTGATTGGCGTCGTCACGGATGGCGATATCAGACGTGCCATGCTCCAGGGCGTCGCCCTGACGGGGGCGATTCAGGGCATTATGTTTCGAGATTTTACGGTCGTCAATCCTTCCACCTCCAGAGAAGAGATCCTATCCCTCATGAAAGCGCGTGATTTAAGACAAATACCGGTCATCGATGACTCAGGACGGGTAGTTGATCTTAAGATTATGCTGGATTTGATCCGCCATCCGGAAAAGGAGAACTGGGTTGTCCTCATGGCGGGAGGTCTCGGAACGAGGCTGCAACCTTTGACGGATGATTGTCCCAAGCCCCTGCTCAAGGTGGGCAACAAGCCTATTTTGGAGACGGCGGTAGAAAACTTTGTCCAGTTCGGTTTCCGCAACTTCTTTGTGTCGGTCAATTACAAGGCCCATATGATCGAGGCCTTGCTTGGCGACGGATCGCGTTGGGGAGTAAAGATAAGTTATCTTCGAGAATCGGAGAAGATGGGTACAGCCGGTTCCCTCAGTCTTTTAAAGGAAAAACCTTCAGATCCATTAATTGTCATGAATGCCGATGTGCTGACAAGGGTCAATATTAACTACTTGCTTGATTTTCATCAGAGCCAGCGCTCTGCTGCGACCATGTGCATCCGGAAGTATCATTTCCAGGTTCCTTATGGTGTGGTCAAGACCGATGACAATAAATTTTTGAGCGTTGACGAAAAACCTGAATTCAATTTTTTTGTCAATGCGGGGATTTATATCCTGGACCCGCAGATTTTAGATTTTATTCCCCAAAATCAATATTTCGATATGACCGGGTTATTCGAAAAAGTAGTTCACCACCGGCTTAATACGGCGGTTTTTCCTGTTCATGAGTATTGGGTTGATATTGGACGGTATGAAGATTTCGAACGGGCGAACGATGATTATGAAAACAATTTTGGGAAATAAATAGGCAAGCGTGAAAGACGAGGGAGGCATGAAATTTTTCATTATCGGTTTGGGCTCCATGGGAAAGAGGAGAATACGTTGTCTTAAGGCTCTCGGGTACGAGAACATCTTTGGCTTTGACAAACGGGAAGACAGAAGGAAAGAAGTTGAAGCTGCTTACCATATCAAAACATTTGCCGACGCAGAATTGGCATTCCGCGAGGTCAACCCTGATGCCGTGATCATATCTGTTCCACCTGACGTACATCACTTATATATGGAAATGGCTATAGCGCGGGGATGCCACTTTTTTGTCGAAGCCAGTGTTGTTGACACCAACATGGAGGCGATCAAGAAAAAGCTGGCGGGACTTAGCCTCGTTGCCGCCCCTTCGGCGACCATGCTGTTCCATCCTTCCATTCGAGAAATAGAGCATATCCTCCAACAGGGAGTTTTAGGTAAGATTTCGAATGTCATTTATCATTGCGGTCAATATTTACCCGACTGGCATACTTATGAAAAGGTAAGTGATTACTATGTATCCAATCCCTTAACAGGGGGAGCGCGGGAGATTGTACCTTTCGAGTTGTCATGGCTGACACAACTATTGGGATTTCCCAGCAAGGTCTGCGCCCAGGTGCGAAAGACCATCAACATCGAAGGCGCGGAAGATATTGACGATACATATAACATGCTCTTTGATTATGGGACTTTTTTAGCGGCCATGACCATTGACGTCGTATCCAGATATGCCACGAGGCGTCTGGTCTTGAATGGCGATCAAAAACAACTGCTTTGGGATTGGAATGAAAAAGTGGTGAAGATCTACGACCCTGTAAAAGGGGAATGGGATCGGGAAGAGTATAAAATGAATGAGGCGGCGTCCGGTTATAATCAGAATATCGGCGAGAACATGTATATTGAAGAATTGAAGTGCTTTATTGACGCAATTGAAGAAAATCGACCATTTATCAATACCATCGAAAACGATCATCGGGTCTTGAAACTGCTCTATGCTTGCGAAGAGGCCGATAGGAAATCAAAATATGTCGAATTCAGATAAGAAATCAGGGATATTTATCACCGCCCGTTTGGGTTCCAAGCGAGTTGAGCAGAAGCACCTCCTGCCCGTAAATGGTCAGCCCATTTTATCCTATCTTTTAGGTCGGATTAAGAAGGCTTTTCAGGTAGAGATCGAGAAGGAACAGGTGTATGTGGTTATTGCGACCTCTGATGAACCGGAGAACCGAACCTTTGAAGCATTCACAGGGGATGGTGTGACGGTTTACTATGGGGACGTGCACAATATTCCCTTACGACATCTTCAGACTGCAGAGGGCCGAAACCTTGATGCCGTGATTGCTGTGGATGGAGATGATATCCTCTGTTCCGTGGCGGGAATGAAGGCCGTCTTTCATGCCCTTGAGACGGGCGCCTCCTATGTGCAGACTGCGGGCCTTCCTCTGGGGATGAATGTCATGGGTTACACGACCCGGTTTCTGAAGGAATCTTTAGGACAAAGCAATGACAAAATATTAGAGACGGGATGGACACGCCTTTTTGATCAGGCGCGGTTACATCAGATTCAAGTCTCATTGCCAGATTATTCTTACGAACAGCTCCGATTTACGCTGGATTATCAGGAAGATCACCTTTTTTTTAAAGCTCTCATCGAAGATTTGGCTGATCGTGTCTGGACGATTTCCGATGCAGAACTGATTAATCTTGTGACGGAAAAGCATTTTTATCGTCTCAATGATTCGGTTGCGAAAAAATACTGGGATAACTTTCATCGGCAGAAAAGACAAGAGGAAACAGGGAGTTCCGACTAATGATGCTCAAGTCTGAAAAGAATAGCGGGGAAGGGCAGGCCTTATGGAATAGGGCAAAGAGGATCATTCCCGGCGGCGGTCAATTGCTCTCCAAGAGATCGGAGCGTTTTCTTCCGGGACTGTGGCCCGCCTATTATGAAAAGGCAAAAGGCTGTGAAGTATGGGATCTGGATGGGAAGAAATATTATGATTTTGCCCAAATGGGCGTGGGTTCGTGCATCCTCGGTTATGCCGATGACGATGTTGACGGTGCCGTTACGGCCGCTATCCATAAAGGGGCCATGTCGTCTCTCAATTGTCCCGAAGAGGTAGCCCTGGCTGAGAAGTTGGTTGACCTCCATCCTTGGGCGGAGATGGCGAGATTTGCCCGGACGGGGGGCGAAGCCTGCGCCGTGGCCGTGCGTATTGGCCGTGCGGCGTCAGGAAGAGGCAAGGTGGCTTTTTGCGGCTATCATGGCTGGCATGACTGGTATTTAGCCGCCAACCTGGCGGACGAATCAAATCTCGACGGGCAGCTTCTCCCCGGTCTTGAGCCAAAAGGAGTTCCCCGGGAATTGACCGGTACTGCCCTTCCTTTTCGCTACAACCATCTTGAAGATTTGGAGGCCATCGTACAAAGACACCCGGAAGACGTGGGGGTGATCATCATGGAACCGGTAAGAGGCAACATGCCGCTACCCGGCTTCCTGGAGGGCGTGCGGGATATCGCGACCAGGATTGGGGCCGTGTTGATATTTGATGAGATAACATCAGGATTCCGTATGAATCTGGGGGGGATACATCTTCGCTTTAATGTTTGTCCCGATCTGGCGGTCCTCGGAAAGGCATTGGGTAACGGCTACGCCATATCCACGGTCATTGGCCGTCGCGAGGTCATGGAGCACGCCCAGGATACCTTTATCAGTTCGACATTCTGGACGGAAAGGATCGGATCGGCGGCGGCATTGGCCACAATAAAGAAAATGGAACAATTTCCTGTCCCGGAATCGTTAATCCGATACGGTGAACTGATTAGCGAAGGCTGGATAAAGCTGTCAAAAAAACACGGTTTATCCATAGAAGTCAGCGGTATTCCTCCCCTGACGCATCTCGCCTTCAAGATGAACGATCCTTTGGCCCTGCAAACCCTTTATGCCCAGGAAATGCTCGCGAGGGGCTACCTCTTGGGTGCGTCTGTCTATGCAACCTATGCTTACACGGATGAAATTGTCGAGGCGTTTTTATCGGATACGGATGAGGTGTTTGGGATCATTGCCGCCGCACAGGAATCGGGAGACATCAGGAAATCCCTGAGGCATGATGTGATACAGGATGGCTTCAGAAGGTTAACCTGATCGCATGTCCGGGAAACTGGCCATCAATGCGGTTTTGTATGTAACCATATCCCTTGTCACGCAAGGCGTTACCTTTCTTTTCTGGATCGTCATTGCCTGGTGGTTCTCACCATCCCTGATCGGTCTTTACACGCTGGTACTTTTCATCATCGAGTTATACAGCGCGGTGGCCATTTTCGGTCAGGACGCCGCCCTGACACGCTTTTATTATTTTGCATCTAAGAAGGATGATGTTTTAAAAAACGCACTGGCCATCGTACTTTCAGGCGCCATCGTGGCGATTATTTTTTTCATGGCCACGGTTAAGACCATACCGCAGCTTATTCCCGGGCTGAATAGTTTTTTCCCCGAGAATATAATCCTTGCCGCTACGGTAATATTTGGCAATTCCTTAGCGAATCTTGTTTCAGTCCATTATGCGGCAATGAAGAAGGTGCTGCTGTATGGCCTTTATCAAGGGATCAAGTTGGTGATATTCTGTTCCTTATCGATCCTTTTTATTTATTTTGGTATGTCCGTGGAAGGGCTTTTAAAGGCTACGGCCATATCTTCATTTACAATAATCATTTTATTTGTTTTCTGTGAAAGAAAGGAGATTTTAAAAGCAGTTGTTTCATTTCCCCTGGCGAAGGAAATGATCGGCTATGGACTGCCGTTGATGCTTTATGCCGCCTTTGGTATATTCATTACATATTTTGGCCGCGTCCTGTTAGCTTCTTATGTGAATCTTGCGATCCTCGGCATTTACAGCTTCTTCTTGACCATAACGTTGCAGGTCAACGGTTTTTGGGGGAGCGTGAATCGGGCCTGGACTCCTGAACTCTTTTCAAAGATTTCAAAACAAAAGTCGTCGGCCCTGGAAAGTGCAAAAACCTTTTCCTATGTTTTCGTATTCTTATATCTGGCAGGTTTCACGATCCTAATTCTCATTGGAGAATCTTTTCTTTTCGGCTGGTTGTTCAAACCAGCATACCTCGACAAGCTCCATCTTTTCTATATTTTATTATTAGGGCCTATATTTACGGGCATTTATACAGCCTTTTATCCCTTTTACTATTATGAAAACAAAACGACCTTGATTTTTTTTATTTCACTTTTTCTAAGTGGCTTGCAAATCTTAGTAAGCATAATTTTTATCAAATACTGGAGCGATACGGGAGCCGCTTTCAGTTTCTATTTGATGTCCAGCATTTCAACGATATCTTACATCTTCTTCTTTCGCCGCCAGATTGAAAATTTCCAGGATCAGTTAAGGTTCCTCTTCGTTCTCGTTTTGTTAACCATGGTCAGCGTCGGGACCCTACTCGTTACATCATCATACCTCTTATTTGCCTTGGCGATCTCTGTAACGACCATTGCAATTTTTGTAATTGCCAGGCCTTATATAACGGATTTTTTTGTCAATGCGGCGAATACGCTGAAAAGAGGGAAGGTAAGCCTTTGAAGGACCCCTTGGTCCTATTTTATCCACATACAGCGCGGGCCTTTCGGACCACCTTGATCGGTCATCTCTATGAAATTGCTCAAGTGTATCCGGTTGTGCTCCTTTCTGAGCAGCTTGACGATAAACTGAACGAGTTGCTTCAACGACGTGAATTATTCCCGAGATTGGAAGCGATAATTCCGGTTGATCAGTTTGCAGTTGGTGGAAGAAACCCCTTCCATCCGAATGTTCGTTTAGCCGCGATCGCAAAAAAGGTTATCAGGGACTATCGGCCGAGTATTGTTATTACGGCGAGTGATATGCATAGTTTATTTGATATGTATCTGCTGAGATATGCAAAAAAAATCAATTCATTGATAATATGTGTGCAACCAACACTTAATTTAGAGACTATACAATCCTCTCGATACGTTGATCTCCTAAACGCATATACCAGAATGCCGGAGTGGTTGCCATTGGTGTTGCGGATGATGCTGGTGAAAGGTCGTAAATGGATCGGCCATTTCTATTGCCACTGGATTATGCCGCTCTGCGCCGGTGAACTTCCCCTTAACGGGTCCTCGAGTTTTGTCTTGCTGAGAGGTAACTCGGGTATGAGGGATGCGAATTTCCAAGTTGTTTTTTCCGCCAGGGATGGTGAAAACTATGTAAAAGATGGTGTTATGCCGTCAAAGATAGTCTGCCTTCGCCATCCTTTAACAGGCCCAGCGCGGCCATTTATGATGAATAATCTTATTTCTACGGATATTGTTGATCCTTTTCCGGGTCAAAAAAAAGCACTCCTGTTCATGCCCGCAGAAGAGATTGCTTTTAAAGCGGGCAGTTATTCAGTGATTACCAAAGAACAGCGGCAGAAACTATACGCTGATATTTTAAGAGACATAGCGAGGATTCTTGAAGATTGGCAGATAATAATAAAGCCACATCCGGACCTGATGAGTCCTTCTACAACCAGGGAATGGTTAAGATCAATCATCCCGAATGGTTATATGGTTGATCCAACAGCAGCCGTGGATCAATATGTTGAAATAAGCGATCTTATTATCGAGTTGCCCAGAGCGGTGAGTACGGCTACTTTTACAGCCCTTTTGCAGTGCCCCGGCAAGCCCATCTGGGCACTGGATTTCGACCATGAATATCTGGGTGATCTATACAGGGATGTCGAAGGCGTAGAATATATCGATGATAAAGAAGATTTTCTTCAAGCCCTTATTTCCATAAAGCAGCATCAATATCATGAATGGAGGCAGAAGAAGAAAATTTCTGCCTCCGGAAAAGTGATGAAATTCCGCGAATTCCCAGACATTATCGCGGCGATTCGTTCTCTGAGGGAGATCCATGAATCCTGTCTATCAAACTAAAAAGGCGATCATGTATGTCATTCATGCCCTGGGATATGAAATATATCATCTGAAGAAAAATCCCTACGACTCCATATTGGGACTCATACACTACCCGATTCGTACAATCATAGATGTTGGCGCCAACAGAGGTCAGTTTGCCGGGAAAATCCTTCAAACCTTCCCCGGGGCTCAAATTCATTGTATTGAACCTTTAAGTGAGCCATACCAATACCTTGAAAAATGGGCAGCCGATGTGAGGGCAAATATTTCCCTCCATAATGTTGCCCTTGGCGATTGCGAGGGCGATATAAAAATGAATTTGCATGTTGAACATGATGAGTCGTCGTCGATCCTGGACATTTCACAGGAAAACATCTCTTTGTTTCCTCAGTCAGAAAGGCAGAGGAAGATTATCGTTCATCAAACTACCCTCGATGATTTATTTGGGTCAAAAACCTGTTCCCTGGAGAAAGAAATTCTTATCAAGATGGACGTCCAGGGTTATGAAGATCGGGTAATTCAAGGTGGAATAAAGACCCTGGATAAAGCGAGGGCATGTATCATGGAAGTATGCCTTGAATCCCTTTATTTGGAACAGGCAAGTTTCAGATGTCTCGTTGATATGATGTATGATCTTGATTTTCGTTATGCCGGAAATCTTCAGCAAACACAGGGAAAGGATGACAAGGTGATATTTATTGATGCTGTCTTTATTAAGAATGACTAATAAAGATCAATAAACATGACAAGCTTTTGTACTTTCCATGCAACAAATTAACTCGCTGTCCCATTGCCCGTCATGTAATAGTGATCGAATTGTTCTTATTGGCAGCATGCCGGCAACAAGATACTTCGGAGGTGAAACCGTTAGGGATGAATGCTTTGAAAGTGAATTGTATAAGTGCCGCGGCTGCTATCTTTTTTTCCGCTGGCCACGTTTAGCGCCGGAGTATGTTAACGATCTTTATCGCAGCTCAGGTGAACCGTACCCTAATATTAATAGAAAAGATTGGCGCATCGCCCTTAACTTTTTGAAAAATAAAGCAAATGGCAGATCGATTCTCGATATTGGATGCTATGACGGCTCGTTTATGATGTTGCTGGGTGAGGCGTGGAATCGCCAAGGTGTTGAGATTAATAGTGGAGCGTCTCAGGAGGCCCAGCGAAAAGGCATCCGTATCATCGCCTCAAATATTGATAAATTGTGGAACAATCTTGAATATAAAGATAAGTTCGATGTCGTAACCGCCTTGGACGTCATTGAGCATATGTTCGATCCGCTGCTTTTCTTGAAGAAGGCGCTTTTTGTGACTAAGCCGGGCGGCTGCGTCCTTGTTTCCACAGGCAATACTTCATCCCTGTCATGGAAAATTATGGGCGGTAGTTACTGGTATGGACTGTTTTTGGCTCACATTTCGTTTATCAATGATGACTGGTGCCGCCGTTCTGCAAAAGAATTGTCGGTGTTAATAAAAAAGACGATATATTTTTCTCATGGAGAAGAATATTCAGCCAAGAACGTCGTCCTTGAATGCCTGAAAAATGTAACCTACCGTATTTTCCCAGGCCTATTTTCGTGGATGCGAAAGCTTGGTTTTGGTGGAATAAATGTAAAAGATTCTCCCCAGCTTGCTGATTCACCACCTTATTGGAAAACAGCGAGGGACCATATGATGGTAATATTTGAGAAGCCGTATTAATTATGAATCCCATCGACAGCCAGCAGTTAAAGGAATTTATTTCTGCCTTTCAGTGCAAGGAAGATAGATCATGCCAAGATAGAGGTCCCAAAATTTCCATTGTTGTTCCCTCGTATAATCAGGCCGCTTACCTTGAACGGACAATTTTAAGTATATTGAATCAGGGCTACCCTCATCTTGAATTTATCATTATTGATGGCGCCTCAACAGATGGATCAGTGGATATTATCAAGAAATATGAAAAATATCTCCATTACTGGGTGAGTGAAAAAGACCAGGGACAATCTGACGCTCTGAACAAAGGTTTTCTCAAGGCGACGGGAGAATTGATCGGTTGGCAAAATTCAGATGATATCTATTTACCGGGGGCTTTTTTCACTATTGCCAAGGCCTGGCATAAATACCCGGATGCTGACGTCTTATATGGGAATCGCCTGGATATTGATTCTAATGATAATATTAAGGCTGAGAGCAGATTCACAAATTTTTCGTCTATTGTTTGCCGGTATGATGGACTTTGTCTCATGACGCAAAGTGCCTTTTTTAAGCGTAAGCTCCTCCATAAGATTGGTATGTTGGATATAACTCTAAATTATGCAATGGATTACGAGTTTTTTATCAGGGCCGCTCGTGATAAGGCGCGTTTCCAATTTATACCTCATTTTCTTGGTGCCATGAGGCGTCACAGCGAAGCAAAAACAGAGATGTTTTTAGGTACGCCCGTGCATAACCGGGAATGCGCGGAAATAGATGCGAGGCATCAACGCGTAAAGTTATTGAATTTGCCGATGAAGATTTATTCCCTTATGTATCGAGTGTATCACTATTGCCGCCAGGGCGATCATCGGTACGTCTGGAATGGTATTTTTAGACGTTTTCAAGAGGGGAAATTCTTGAAAGGCTGATAATAAAATGACGTCTTTTTGCGAGGTCGTCGTTTTGTGGAGAGAAGAAAAGCATGAAAATTGAAAATTGCCGAATATGCTCAGCCCCTGACCTGGAAGCATGTATTGACCTGGGTAGACAACCGTGGTGCAATGATTTTATAACGGCAGACCAGGTCGGCTTAGAAATAACATATCCACTGGAAGCATGCTTTTGCAACAACTGTGGAACCCTTCAGGTCAGTTATACCGTTCCGAAAGAAATAATGTATTGCGAACATACATATCTTTCCGGAGCGACGAAGACGATGAAAGAACACTTTCAGAAGGTGAGTGATTATGTCTGTCGCTCACTGGTAAAAGCTAAAGGTCTCGTTGTCGATATTGGTAGTAATGACGGTACGTTGCTATCTACTTATCGGAACAATGGTATGGACGTTTTGGGGATAGAGGCCTGTAAAAAACCTGCCGAAATAGCGACGCAAAGTGGCATCGCAACCGAGATTGGATTCTTTAATTATGATTATGCTGTCGATATTGCGCAACGCCGGGGGAAAGCTATGGTGATGTCCGCGGCAAATGTCTTTTATCATATTGAAGAGCTGCACAGTGTCACCAAGGGCGTGAGTTATCTGCTGGATCAAGACGGAGTATTTGTTGTTCAGGCCTCTTATCTCCCCAGACTTATTGAAAGTAAGGCTTTTGATATCATGTATCACGAGCATTTGCTCTACTATCGTGTCGAGAATCTCAATTATCTCTTAAATTTATACAATCTAGAAATTTTTGAAATTGAGGAGGCGCCGGTTCATGGCGGATCCATAGTCGCCTATATTTGTCATAAAGGGAAAAGACCGATCAGTAGCAAGGTTAATCAAATGATCGAATCTGAGCGTCTGCATGGGTACCATAAAATAGACAAGTACAAGAATTTCAACGACGATATTGTCGCCATGAGAGAGAAACTGGTGCAGTTGATCGGTGACTTAAAAGGGGCCGGTAAAATGATTTACGCATATGGCGCCCCGGCCAAAGGGACCGTTTTGCTCAATTTCTATGGATTGACAAGGAAAGAGATTGATTTGGCTGTAGAAGTCAATCACTTGAAGTTCAATCGGTATATACCATGTACGAACATTCCCATTGTTGATGAAAGAACCGTTGATGAACCCGATTATTATTTATTATTATCCTGGAATTTTGCCGAAGAATTTTTTAGATCCGAAGCCTACCAGAGCGGTAAGCGTAAATTCATCATTCCCGTACCGGAGCCGAAAATATACCATAAATGATCTCGATACTCGTCACCGGTAGCGAAGGCAGTCTTGGCCCATTTCTGGTAGAGAAAATTTATCAAACCTTCCGCAGTGTTTGCGTCATCCGGGTAGGTCGGTCGCGCAAATTACCTCCCGATGGTCGCAGTCGCTACTATTGGGGTGATCTTGCCGACTTTCAGTTCATCCAGCAAATATTCTCCGAAAATAAAATCAGTTACGTTATCCACTGTGCGGCTCGATGGAACGGATTCAACCAGGATCCCGTTATTCTTTACAACAATTTATTTTCTACCCTCAATTTACTCCTTTCGATTTCTCCTGAGGTTAAAAAATTTATTTATCTATCTTCCGCCGGAGTTTATCAAGATACCGCCCCGATAGAATCGACAGCCCTCACGTGTCCGAGTTCATCCTATTGTATTTCAAAGTTATTGGGTGAAAAACTTGTTGAGCAATTTTCGGTAATAAAGGGTTTGCCCTATACGATATACCGACCGTTTCATATCGTTTCCCCGACAGAATATTTTGAGCAGGGCCGATCTCATGTATGCACGGACATGTGCTATAGAATTATCGAACGTAAAGAAACAATTGATTATAATGACCTGGATGATTCAAAAAAAATAGGTTTCACCTGGGTTGAGGACATTGCAGATGCGATTATCGACAATATTGAAAATAAAAAAACGGATAATGAAATTTTCAATATTGGGACGTCCGAAAAGCACACGGTCAAGGATTTAGTGTACGAAATCCTCTCAGAGGCAACAAAATCAGGGCTTGTCGATGCCCAATTTAAATCTCTGGCGCGCCCAGCGGCTGCCGAGACAGGATTGGACCCATGCTTTTCCAAAATATTTCAGATCTACGGCGGTCATGCACAAACCGAGTTTTCCGAGTGCGTAAAGAAATATATTGAGTGCAAGTACTTATGAATCCGATTAAATCTATCATTGAGTCATTTAAGGATCAAAGGGCGGCGAGATATTTTGATTTATTCCCTGAACTACCAGGGCAGATTACCGTATCCGTTATTATGCCACAACAGTTTAGCGGTTGGCACAAACACCAACGTCAGACAGACCAATTTTTTGTTGCCGAGGGTACGATTAAAGTCGGTATCATTACGCCAGCGGGTGAAACGATAGAAGAGCTGCTTTCAGCAGAACACCCGGAAACAATCACGATACCCCCTGGTCACTGGCACGCCTGGAAATCTATGGGAGAAAAAGCTTTTCTTGTATACCACTTGAGTCAAAAACATGACGAATCAGATGAAATTCGTGAAACGGTCGAGGGAATATCGAAGCGTTATGGTTATCAACTATGATCGTGTCGAGTCTTGATCTGTTACTTTTAACTTCCATCAGTCCGTATTGAAAAGTTGGGACGGAAATGATTGAGAAAGCCAAAAAGATTGGCATTATCGAAATTTATAGTCATCATGTATTCGTCCATACATTGGGGGCTCTCGCCCTCGAAAGTGGCTTGGATGTCACCATATTTGTAACGCGGCCGATTTACGAAGAACTAAAACCTCTTTTTGGGGAACGTTTGGACGAAATTACCTGGATTATCAAGGGCGAAAAGGAAAATGATTGGCAATATCTGAAGAGAGTTCAGACTATAGTCAGAAAGAATATTGATTTATTGTTCATCAACACCGTCCAGGGGAAAAGAATCATTCTCTTTTATTTTTTCCAACCGCTAAAAAAAACAATCGTGGCCGCCGGTCGTATTTCGGAATGGTTTGGGAATCGATACCGTCTGTTACCCTTCAGTTCGGTCCGCAGATTTCTGCACCACAATTATACGCACTTCCTGATGCAAAGGTGTATTCCTCGCTACGACGCGATCATCGTACATACCCCGCAAGCACGTGATTTTGCCATGACGAACCATTACCCAAAAAAAATAATGTTGCTTCCCTATTCTTTGTACAAAGGGGAAACAAAAATCAGCAAACCCGGCGCTAAAATCAAGTTTCTGGCAACCGGCTCCATCAATGAAACAAGCCGAGATCATATGGGACTCTTGGAGGCATTCGAAAGAGTATGGGCCGCCGGCCGAAAGGATGTAAGTCTAACCGTTTTAGGCATGCCTCAATCAAAACATGGTCAAACAGTGGTAGCATATATGGAAAGTTTAGAAAGACGAGGTTTTGATATTCAATTTTTCAGAGAATTCATTCCTGAGGAAATCTATTTGCAACAAGCAGAATCGGCAGACATATATATTGCCCCGTTGAATATTGAATACTATTCATGCGGGGAACTGACCAGCGGCATGGTTGAAGCCATCCGACAAGGGAAACCCTGCATCTATCCTGAGGGACATTTCCCGGACCCAAGGTTCGAATCGAGTTCTTTATTCTATGATAAGATGGAAAATCTTCCCGAATTGATAGTTAAAATTTTAGACGATAAAGAAATATTAAGGCAACTGTCCCTGAACGCAATCGCCAATGCGGAACCGCATTCCTTAAAATCAACAACCGCTTATTTTCAAGAGCAGTTAAACTCTTTGTAAGCCACGTCAGATGAATCCATGACAAATATTTTCCAGCTCATAAGACGATGATCAAGTCCTTTATCGAAAGAAATGGTTTTCCTCTGATGGTGGCCTTGTTGATATTGCTGATCAGCATTTCTCCGCGGATTCCTTTGCCCATTCACATTCCAAAGCGGTCATTTGATTTACGCCTTGAAGATATTTTTCTGTTCATCGTTCTTCCCATTTGGACATGGCTTCTTTGTCTGCGTCCAAGAATCTATATCCCGACGTTACTATTACCCATCTCCATTTACTGCCTGATTATGATCATAACGACTTCTTATGCAATTATTTGTCAATATACCGTTTGGAGTCGCGCTCTCTTGTATGGGCTAAAAGAAATTCAGTATTTTCTTATGTTTTTATTGGTTGCCAACTGCATACGGAATAGGGAAGCCCTGAGCAAAATTTCTTTATCAGTATTATTTGTAGGTTTACTGAGTGTTATGTGGGCTTTTTACCAAATTTCGTCTGGTACTGGAAAGGCATTGTTTGATATCACTGCATTGCAGGGTTATTATCAACATGGAGCGCTCACGTCTCATTACGGAATCGGTCTTATGGGGGAGGTATCTCCACTGACTGTCGCCACTTTTTTTTCATTCATGTCTTTTTGGGCTTTTAGTTTTTTTCTTTCATATTCAGATCATCCTGGAGTGAACCCCACCGATTGCACAAAACATGAAAGAGTATTAGACAGGATCATTGCCCCGAAGGGGGAGAAAGGATCGTGTCATGAAGTACCGAAGGTTCACACAGGATTTTAAAAGATCAATAGTTGAACAATTGCTTA
>JAPLJZ010000197.1 GCA_026388335.1 Deltaproteobacteria bacterium | reverse complement strand
GATCCCCATGAGCACCTACACGCTCAGGCAGGCATCCCGGAGGTCATGGAGGATTCCCCAGAAGAAGCCGGTTAAGGTATTCTTTCTGGCCTACTCTGGAACCATGCAGACCCGGCTGATGAAGCTCATGGCGGATAAACTGACGACGAGCCTTGCCATCGAAGGAGAGCTCAGCGACAAGGGGCTTGCCGCTCTTTCGGATACGTCTGATAGTCTGGCCAAGGAATTGGCCAAGATGCTCCTTGAGAAATCAGAAGACAACCGAAGCATCAAGGACATCTGGGCGGCATACCGGAAAAAGGAAGTTTATGTGGAAGTGACGATTGCAACGGATATTCAGCGGCCGGCGCCTCAACAGGTGACCATATCCAAAGAAGAACGACAAGAGCCCACACCTGAAATCATTAAAGCGAGCTGTGAAGTCGAACAGATCGGCGAACCGAGTACATCGGGAAAAGAAAGAAAAAGGTTACCCACATCGAAGTCAGGCAGTCGGATCTCGATCAGATGATTCAGCAATCGAGCAACCACGTGGGGATCCAGTTTTCGATGTTCTGAGAATAAAGAGGGATTTGATCCTGGCTGTCCGCTTGTGAATCTAACCCAGAGTGGTCAACATCAACCATCCACCAAACAACAGATAGTCCCGAGCGATCAGGGCTACCCTCACAAACAGACGGAAAAACAAAATCAAAAAGGAGATCGAACCATGGCACATGAAATTTGGGGTGATCGGGTATTTGTCGGGCGGGGAATCCCGGCATGGCACAAACTTGGCAAAGTTATCCAGGGAGTTGCCACCTGGGAAGAAGCAATCAAGCTCGCCGGCCTTGACTGGTCCGTAGAGAAGCAGTCCCTTTATGACGGATGCGGCAGCAAGGTTCCCGCCTGGGGAATCTTCCGCGACATCGACAATGCCTTCCTTGGCGTCGTGGGTGACAAATACAGAACCATCCAGAACGAAGATGCCTTTGCCTGGGTAGACGCCCTCATCGGGCAGGAAGGAGCCCATTACGACAGCGCCGGGGCCTTGAATGGAGGACAGACCATATTTTGCGCCGCATACCTTCCCAGCGCCGGATACGAGGTCGTACCGGGCGATCACCATCAGGCATATTTGATGTTCACCACGTCCCACGATGGCTCTGAATCGGCGCAGGCAAAACTCACGACCGTCCGGATTGTCTGCAATAACACCCTTAATGCAGCAATCACTGGAACAGGGGAAAGAATCGCCGTCCGTCATACAAAGGCTGCGGAGAGCAAACTTACGCTGGCTAAATCCCTCATGGATAACTCAATCAGGACAACAGAGGGCCTCCGCGACAAAATGCGGCTTCTTGCCAAGCGCAAAGTCACCCGGGAGTCAGCGACGGCCATCTTCGATAAACTGTTCCCGGCACTACCTGAAACGCAGAATGCGGCAATCAGAAACAGGAATATTGCCGAGGTTCTACAGTGCTTTGATTTCAATGACGGCAATCAGTTCCCGGAGGTACGCGGCACCGCATACAACATGGTCAACGCCGTCACGGAGTGGACGGACAAAGCCAGGGGAACCCGCAACGCCAAAGGTGAGCAATACCACGACACTGATAAATCGCGGATTCTCTCCGCCATGTTCGGAAGCGGCGACCGCCTGAAGCAGAAAGCCGTGGAGGTAATCTACCAGGAAGCAGCAGCAATGCCGTCCATAGGCTCTGTCTATCATAGCATTCCTAGCAATGCCGTCCATAGGCTCTGTCTATCATAGCATTCCTCACCACATCGATATGACCGATACGCACAGGAAGCTATTTGACATGGTCGCGATAAATTAGCCAGAAGGCGAGGTTATTTCCGGTGACCTTGAGCGCTCAAGGCTACCTCAACCAGTAATCTTCCGGCCTGGACAAGCTGTACATGGCCATTCATTAAACGGGGTAAATGATCGTGGGTAAATGACAGTGGGTAAACGACCGGGGGTAAATGACACTTTTACCGATTCATCGTTGACAAGGAATTGATATTTTGCTACTCAATTATCAGCTTTTATTATCCCATAAAATTCGGCAGTTGATCCAACAGCAGTAACAGCGGAAGGTGACAGTGGCATTCGTAGCAGCGGCGACTTGGTGGTGAAATCGACGTTTCGCCGTAGATCGTAAAAGCGGACATGGACCCAACGTATCGGAGATTCAACATGGCAATCCTAGGAACTCAGATAAATTCGGATCTTATAGAAGAATTTTGTATGCGCTGGAAGGTACAGGAGTTTTCTTTGTTCGGCTCGGTGCTGCGTAGTTATTTCAACGATGCCAGCGATGTTGATGTCATGGTATCGTTCCGGAATGACGCCGGTTGGTCTCTCCTCGACCATGTGACCATGCGTGATGAGCTCATTATCCTTTTTGGCAGGAATGTCGATCTTGTTACCCGTAAGGGAGTTGAGCGGAGCCGAAGCGCTCTTCGGCGCACGTCGATTCTGGAAACTGCTAAGGTTGTCTATGCAACTGCTTGACTTGACCTCACTACAGGATATCGTGTATAAAATTGTTTGTCCCCTTTTTTTCGATAAAGGAGCGTAACCTATGGTGTCAGCAGAAATTTTACAGAAAATCACCGAGAGATTGCTACATGAGTTTCATCCGCACCGGATTATTCTCTTTGGTTCCCAGGCGAGAGGAATGGCCGATGAACGAAGCGATGTTGACATTATGGTGGTCTGCCCCATTGAGAAAAATCGTCGCACTTTGATGGTGGCTATGGACAGGGCATTAAAAGGATTGGGGATCGCGAGAGATATTGTTGTCCTCAGCCCTGAGGAATTTGAAATTGATCGTCATATTCCGGGAAGTATCGCGCGCCCGGCCTTTTTGGAAGGAAAAATTCTGTATGAACGACATTGAACAGGAACGACTGCGAAAAGTTCGTAAATGGCTGTCTTACGCAGACGAAGATTTGCGTTTTGCGCAGCATGGATTGAAATTGACTACGAGCGTTCCTTACCGTCTGATCGCTTATCATGCCCAGCAATGTGTTGAAAAGGGTTTGAAGGCCTATCTGGTCTATAAGGGAATTGATTTCCCATACACACACAATATTTCCCGGTTATTGGAGCTATGCGCGGAGTATGCCGCATGGACGGAACAAATTGAGGATGCCGAAGAATTAACACCCTACGCCATAACGACCCGCTATCCGGGGGAAGACGATGAGGTGACCGATGAGGAGACATCTCGTGCGATCGGCATTGCAATCCATGTGAAACAGGTTATACGCGATGCACTCGTTCAGGAAGGGTTGACCATTCCAGACAAGAAGGAAGATTGATACGCAACGTTCAAACCATAATTGTTTACAACTCGCTTATTGGCAACGTAAATACGTTTTCCCCTGCGGGGTAGATCTCGCTGCCCGGATATACAACATATCCTCGCTTGCATGATAATATCTTGGCCCATAGCGAGCCAAGGCACTGGCAGCACTCCTAGAGTGGTGAAGGAGATGACTATGACCCAACGAATCAAGGTGGCCGACTTGCCAGAGTTTGACGCCGCGGCGTATCTCGACAGCGAGGCGGCAATCGCGGCTTACCTGACGGACATCCTGGAGGCGAACGATTCGGCACTGCTGGCATCGGCCTTGGGAGACATCGCTCGGGCGCGCGGCATGACCGAGATTGCCAAAGCATCCGGTCTGACCAGAGAAGCCTTGTACAAGGCACTCAGGCCCAATGCAAAACCTCGCTACGACACCATCGCTAGAATCTGTGGGGCGCTCGGGGTGCGGCTGGTGGCACAGGCAATTCATGCTTGAACCTCCAAAGTCAAAGGGCCAGCACATCGGTCAAGCAGACGGCTGAAAAGCACCGCCGACGCTTACCTTTTCGTTATGCGAAAAAGATCGAATCATGATCAGGAATATCTCGGGTAAAGAACAGTACTTATGATTGACACAGGACTTAAGGGAAAAACGGTAATTGTAACCGGTGCCAATCACGGGATTGGTGCTGATATAGCCATCGCCTTTGCCCGGGAAGGGGCAAGGGTCTTGATTACCTTTTTACGACAATCACCGGAGCTGTATGGAGAAACTAAGGCGAATGTGGATAGCGCAACAACCCCGGGGAGGGCATATTATTGCCGCGAGATCGGACAATCCGCTGATCTGGTAGCGGAAGAGATACGGGCTTTGGGTGGTGAGTGCATAACATGTGAAGCGGATTTGTCTGATCCTGACATGATTCCGAAGCTGTTTGACCAGGCGGAGAAAAGATGGGGGGCTGTTGATGTCATTGTAAACAATGCCGCATTCGCTGCCCCTGATACCTTTCTGCCCCAACCTGTATTAGACAAAGATTCCGTTTTTTCCGAGGAATATTTTCTCAAACCATTGTCCGCCCAGACACATGATGCGCATTTTCACGTCAATAGCAGAGCAGTTGCTCTTATGATGGCGGAATATGCAAAACGCCATATCGAGCGTCATGCTCAGTGGGGCCGGATTATCAATATCACAACGGATGGCGCTCGGTGTCATCCTTCTCAGGTATCTTATGGCGCCAGTAAATTTGCAATTGAAAGCTATACACGTGCAGCGGCAACCGAACTAGGCCCTTATGGAATAACAGTCAATGTTATTTCACCTGGTGCCGTGCAAACCGGCTGGATGCCAGCAGGATTGGAAAAAGAAATTGCCGCCACATATCCACTCCGTAGGATCGGACAACCAGAAGACATTGCGAAAGCTGTTATCTTCTTTGCATCAGACCAGGCGGAGTGGATCACGGGACAGGTGCTACAGGTCGGTGGTGGAAATCGCATGTGATAAATATCCGAAACGGTTCAAGGGAAAACCGCCAACACCTGCGTTACTTCCCCCAGCCGTTTGGATCAACAAACCGGCGTTGCCAAATAGCGGACAGGTGCTACACTAAATTGTTGTCGGAGGTGTCTCATTTTCATTGACAAGTTCCGACCGCTCAACGAACAGGCCCTTGACATGACCATTCATTAAACTTGCAAAGTCCCCACCAAGCGTGTATCGTGCGGAGCAATATCATCGTATAATTTTAGGAGTAAAGTGATATGCATGGGAAGGCTGGCTTACTCCCTGTAATCGAGCGTCAAGATATTTTGGCGGACATCCAGCCTTTCGAATGGTATTCAGCATTTGTCGGCCCACCATTGTAACAATATGCATTGACTTTGTTGATAACTGGAGTAAACTGCAAAAAACATATTGATTGACTTAGAAAAATAGAATCATTGTCCTTCCCATATAGGGAAGCGAAAAAAATCTCTCAGCCCTGTCTCTTATTATGTGACAGGGCTTTTTTTATTTCCAGACAGTATTAGTAACTACAGGAACGCCAGATGACAGATCCATCCAAGACAAATCAAGAACTGCTTGAAGAGATATCCGCCCTACAACAGAGAATCAAAGAACTGGAGCATTCAGAATCCCAGCGCCAGATAGAGCATGATTACCAGACACTCTTCCGGGAAATGCTGGAGGGATTCGCCCTCCATGAAATCCTTTGTGACACGCAGGGACATCCGATTGACTACCGTTTCCTGAAAGTCAACCCAGCCTTCGAGCGCATAACCGGCTTGAACGCTGAACGGATTATCGGCCGGACAATCCTCGAAGTTCTGCCGGGTACCGAACGGCACTGGATCGATACCTATGGGCTTGTTGCCCTGACTGGTGAGCCGACCTTCTTCGAGAATTATTCTCAGACGTTGGATAAATACTTTTTGGTAACAGCCTTTCAGCCCCTTCCCAACCAGTTCGCCTGCATTTTCGTCGATATTACCGACCGCAAGCAGGCGCAAGGAGCACAACGGAAGAGCGAGGATAAATATCGTTTGATTGCGGATAACATGGCGGACGTCATCGCAGTTTTGGATATGAATCTGCGCTTCACCTATATCAGCCCGTCGATCTTTCAGCTCCGTGGGTTTAAGGTTGATGAGGCGATGCAACAGACCCTCGATCAGGTCATGCCACCGGAGTCCCTGCGACTTGCCTCCCAGGCTTTTGCAGAGGAGATGCTAATGGAGGTAAGCGAAACGGTGGAACCAGACAGATCCCCCAGAATAGAACTGGAAGAGTATCGAAAAGATGGGTCCAGGATCTGGGTGGAAATCAACGCATCCTATCTGCGTGACAAAGACGGTAAACCCACAAGCATACTCACGGTGACCCGCGACATCACCGACCGCAAGCAGGCGCAAGAGGCACTACAGGAGAGTGAGAAAAAGTTCAGGCTCGCCTTTGAGAACGCTCAAGACGCCATTATCTGGGCCAGCAGTGAAACTGGAGTCATTATGGACTGCAATGCCGCGGCCACGGAGCTTTTTGAAAAGCCTAAAGGAGAGCTTGTCGGCAGCCAGCAGATCACGCTGCATCCACCCGGGAAGGCGGAACATTACCGGGATATGTTCGAGGACCACACCAGATACCTTAGTAGCAGCGGGGTTGAAGCACAAATAATCACCAGCTCGGGCATCATCAGGACGGTCACCATAAACGTGTCCAAAACCGAATTCGAAGGGCACAAAATTATCCAGGGCATTTTCCGCGATATTTCCGACCGCAAGCGAGCGGAGGATTTGATACAGGAGAGCAAGGAACAGTATCGCCTTCTGACCGAGAATATCAAAGATGTGGTCTGGATCCTGGATACTGAAACGATGTATTTCCGCTATGTCAGCCCGTCGGTTGAGGGGCTGCGCGGGTACACGCCGGAAGAGATTCTCGCTGAACCGGTGACCCAGGCGCTCACCGCAGAAGCCGCGGCAAACCTTATCAATCTTATTCGTAGCCGATCTGAAGACGTTCGCTCGGGCAAGGAACTCCCCGGCAAATTTTACACCAATGAAGTCGAACAGCCTTGCAAGGATGGTTCTACTGTCTGGACAGAAGTGATCACCAGTTACTACATAAACCCGAAGAACGATCGGGTGGAAGTACGCGGCGTAACTCGCGATATCAGTGAGCGGAAGAATGCCGAGGAACAGATCAAATCCTCCCTCAAAGAAAAAGAGGTCCTCCTGAAGGAGCTCCAGCACAGGGTAAAGAATAATCTGCTTACAATCACGGGTATCCTTGCCCTCCAGTTCGAGCGTATAAAGGACAGGGAGTCGAAGGATATCTTTATCACGAGCCTGAACCGGATCAAGGCAATGACAAGGATCCATGCCAGACTTTATCAGTCAGACAATTATTCTCTCATCAACTTCAATGGGTATATAGAGGAACTTGCCTGGGAGCTATCCCGCTCCTACGGGTTCCCTCCTGAAAACATGATCACCGATGTAGAAGATATCTCCATCGACATCAATACCGCCATCCCTGCCGGCCTTATCGTGAACGAGCTTGTCAGCAATGCCATGAAACATGCATTCCCTTCCCCGGGGTCAGAGGACAAGGGGACAGGAGAGCCTTACGGAGACAGGAAGGGCAAGATAACTATTACCCTGAAAGAACGTCCGGCTCCCCAACCTGCCTTTACGGGTGAAACAAGGGCAGAAAACAGCGAAGCTCCCCGCTCTCCGCTTGTAATTCTCACCGTCTCAGATAATGGCATCTGATTCCCTGCCCATATCGACTTCAGAAACACGGAATCGGTGGGGCTTTCACTGCTCGTCAAACTGGTGGAGCAGATTAATGGCAGCATGGAATTGATCCGGGAGAATGGCACGCTGTTCATCATTACATTTTCTCGTGATTAGGAGAAAAGATTAATGCAGGGCCAACAAGAAAAAAAGAAAACTATCCTCCTGGTAGAAGACGAAGCGGTAATCGCCATGATCGAGGAGCAGACATTAAAAAGGCACGGCTTCAATGTCATTGTCGCTTCCAGCGGAGAAAAGGCTATTAGTATAGGAAAGAATACCCCGGAAATTGACCTCATCCTCATGGACATCAACTTGGGGAAAGGGAAAATGGACGGGACAGAGGCGGCAGAGATAATCCTCAAAGACAATGACATCCCCGTCCTCTTCCTGTCGAGCTATACCCAAGCTGAAGTAGTTCAGAAGACAGAGCAGATCACTTCCTACGGGTACGTGGTAAAGGACTCCGGTGAGACCGTATTGATCACGTCCATAAAGATGGCATTCAAGTTGTCTGATGCACACCAGAGACTGAATGAGAGTGAAACGCGTTTTCGACGTATCTCGGCGATTACTTCGGATATTGCCTATTCCTGTCGCACCGAGGAGGATGGCCGCTTTTCGATTGACTGGATGACGGGCGCCGCAGACCGCATCACCGGCTACTCCAGCGAGGAGATCAAGGCACAAGGCTGTTGGCGTTTCATGGTTGTCGAGGATGATATTGCTCTCTTTGAGGAAAATGTCATCGCCTTGGCCCCGGGTTCGCAGGGTTCGTGCGAGCTTCGCATCCGGCACAAAAACGGCGACGTTGTTTGGATCTCCTCCTTCGCTGAATGTGTTTCTGAAAAACAGATTCCAGGGCGTCTCTCACTCTATGGCGGTTTGGCGGACATTACTGCCCGCAAGCGTTCAGAGGAGGCGCTGCGGGAGATCGCGGAAAAATACCACTCCATCTTCGAGAATGCCGTCGAAGGCTTTTTCCAGAGCACACCGGAAGGCCGCTTTCTTACCGTCAATCCTGCCTTTGCCCGAATCTTTGGATATGCGTCCCCCGAAGAACTCATTTCTACCATTTCCAACATCTCTCAACAGTACTACGTAAATCCCGAGAATCGACTACGGTATATGGAGATCCTGCAGGAGAAAGGGACGGTGGAGAATTTTGAGATCAATGCCCGTCGCAAAGACGGTGCAGCGATCTGGATTTCCAATAGCACCCGGACCATTGTAGACAAAGAGGGTAGAATCATCCGTTACGACGGCATTGTGGAGGACGTCACCTCCCGCAAGCAGGCGGAGGAGGCACTGCGAAAGAGCGAGGAGAAGTACCGCGACATATTCAACAATGCCATTGAAGGCATTTATCAGTCGACACCCGATGGACGATATCTTAATGTAAATCCAGCCTTTGCTCGGATATGCGGTTATGATTCCCCGGAGGAAATGACGGCAAGCATCTCTGATATCGCACGACAACTATATGTAAATCCCAAGGATCGCGAGAAATGGAAGGAGTTTTTGGCGGCGAGTGGAACTGTCGAGAATTTTGAAACACAGTTCTACCGAAAAGACGGAAGCAAGATATGGGTTTCCTTCAGCGCTCATATTGTAAAGGATAAGGAAGACAAACTACTTTACTACGAAGGGGCTATGGAGAACGTCAGCATTCGCAAGCAGGCCGAGGATGCGTTGCGGGAAAGCCAAGAACTCGAAAAAGGGATACTCCTGTCCGTTCCCCATGCCCTGTTCGGTGTCGAGCAACGGCGTATTTTTTTTGCGAACGATGCTATGGAAGATGTCTTTGGATGGAAGCCGGAGGAGCTGATCGACAAGAGTACACGGGTTATTTTCCGAAATGATAAGGAATGGGAAGACTACGGCGCCATGCTCTATTCACAGCTAAAAATGAAGTCAGTTTTTGTCTTTGAATCGGATATCCCTTTTGTACGAAAAGATGGCACGGAGATCATCTGCCGCATGAGTGTCTCTCGAATAGGCAAACAACTGGGCGAAAGCAGGAGGATAGTGGCAACCTTCGAGGACATCACCGAGCGGCGGTGGGCCGAGGAAAAACTGAAAGCTGCCGAAGAAATATATAGAAACATTTTTATGAATGCTCAGATCGGATTATTTCGAACCGACATAGAAAAAGGTATGATGCTTGAAGCTAATGACAGTATGGCTCAATTTGCTGGGTTTAAAAATCGAAAAGATCTTTTGTCAAGTAACTTCAATATTGCAGAAAGATACATTGACCCTGAAGCTCGCAAGAATATGCTTGCCCTTGTAAAAGAGCATGGTCAATTAGACAACTATGAAACACAGTTCAGACGTAATGATGGTGAAATCAGGTGGATTCGTTTTTCTGCTAAACTTGTTCCTGATAAAGGTTGGCTTGAAGGAGTGTCAGAAGATATTACTGACAGAAAGCATGCCGATAATAAAATCCAAGACGCCCTTGACAGCCTCACAAAGGCATTTGGCACGATCATCCAGGTCATGGTGACTGCTGTGGAATCAAGAGATCCCTATACCGCCGGTCACCAGAACCGATCCGCAGACCTTGCCCGTGCTATTGCCACCGAGATGGGACTTTCCCTGGATAAAATCGATGGCATCAGCATGGCGGGTTCCATCCATGACATCGGGAAACTATCCATACCTGCGGAGATATTGGCCAAGCCGACAAAATTATCTGAAATCGAGCTGCCCCTGGTTAAACAACATGCTCAGAAGGGGTACGAAATGCTGAAAGATGTAGAGTCTCCCTGGCCCCTGGCGGAGATGGTCTATCAACACCACGAACGGATGGATGGCTCCGGCTATCCAAGACATCTCAAAGGGGAAGAGATCCTTATAGAGGCCCGCATCCTTGCCGTGGCTGATGTGGTGGAATCCATGGCCTCGCACCGTCCCTATCGTCCTGCCCTGGGGATTGACGCTGCCTTGGCCGAGATTGAGAACAACAAAGGGACGCTTTATGATGCATATGCGGTGGATGCCTGCCTGAGATTATTCCGGGAGAAAGGCTTTCAATTACTGATTTAGATGTAGCACTATCAGCCCATATTGGGGCTGTCGGGACGATCCTGATTCATCATCGTTTTGGTAAGACGATATAATCCGGCTTCAGGGGTATGAAATGAAATTTTTTTCTTCCTGGTCTATTCAGAAAAAATTGCTGCTCTTGATATTTGTCGCTGTCTTGCCTGCCCTGGGAATAATCCTTTTTTCAGGTTTGGAGCGCCGGGAAAGTGAAATAGCCTCGACAAAGCGGGACATACTGCATCTGGTGCAAAGTCTGGCCGCACAACAAGAGCAGCTTGCCGTCAGCACCAGGCTGCTGCTCCAGACCCTGGCGCAACTGCCGGAGGTTCAAAATATTGACGCCAAGGCCTGCAACCGGATCTTCA
This sequence comes from Deltaproteobacteria bacterium, assembly GCA_026388335.1. Taxonomy (GTDB): domain Bacteria; phylum Desulfobacterota; class Syntrophia; order Syntrophales; family UBA8958; genus UBA8958. The sequence goes on along the minus strand of JAPLJZ010000197.1, from coordinate 7,306 downwards.
GGGATATACAAGCGCAGAACCCGATCTATTCCACCATCTCGGCAGCAACACCGGACGGCAATATGTTTGCCGCGTCGGCGGCTTTCACTCCCGGCAGCGTCAACCTCGCCGACCGGAAGCATATCCGGGATGCCATCAGAACGCGAGATTTCTCTGCCGGGGAATACATTGTGGGAAGAGTGAGCAGGGTCCCGTCCATCAATTTTACCTACCCGGTGCTGGACAAGAACAGGAAGGTCATTGCCATTCTTATCGCCGGTATAAAACTGGATAAATACAAAGAGTTCATGGCACAGGTGAACCTGCCGGAAGGTTTCGTCATGGGCATAACTGATCATAAGAATTTAATATTATACCGATTTCCTGGAACCGAAGATATCCATCCCGGAACACCTCTTCCCCCACGATACATACAAAAAATACCCGTTGACAGCAAAGAAGGTTATATCGAAGCACTCGGAATGGATAGCATGTCCCGTATCTATGCTTACAAGAGGCTATCGTTACACGACAATGAACCTGCGTATCTGGGGATATACATTGGTGTTGATAAGAATATGGCCCTTCATCAAGCCAATATGGAGTTAGTCTATAATCTCGTTTTTCTTGGGATTGCCTGCCTTTTCGCCATGCTGTTGGCATCGATTGCGGGCAATTCCATGATTGTGGAGCCCCTTGACAAACTTGTCGTTGCGACACAGCGGTTCGGCGCAGGCGAGCTCCGTACACGGATAGATTTACCTCACGGAGAAGACGAACTGGGCCGGCTGGCAAAGTCCTTCAATACGATGGCGGTCATGCTGGATACAAAGGACCTTGAGCGCAGAAAGGCGGAGGACTCGCTGAGCCGGTCTGAAGAGAACTTCCGCCGTTCTCTGGATGACTCCCCGCTGGGTTTACGCATCGTGACCATAGAAGGTGAGACCATTTATGCCAACCGGGCTATTCTGGATGTTTATGGTTATGACAGCGTTGAGGAAATGAAAACGACCCCCAGCAAAAATCGCTATACACCACAGAGCTATGCCGAGTTCCAGATCAGATTGGAGAAAAGGAAACGAGGTGATTATCTCCCGCCTGAATATGAAATAAATATTGTAAGGAAAGATGGTAAAATCCGCCATCTCCATGTCTTCCGCAAGGAATTACTTTCGGTGAAAGACAGTTTCAGGTAATATATCGCGACATCACCGTTCAGAAGCAGGTTGAGGATGCGCTGCATGAGAGTGAGGAAAAATTCCGCGTCCTTGTCGAAAATGCCAACGACATAGTTTATTCATTGACCTCTGACGGTGTCTTTACCTATGTTTCACCCACCTGGACAAGAATACTGGGACATGACATCAGTGAGGTGGAAAATCATCCTTTTCAGGCCTTTGTACATCCCGAGGATCTACCAGAATGTCTCGAATTTCTGGAAAGGACCATTAATACGGGTAATAAACAGGCCGGCGTCGAATATCGAGTCCTCCACATAGATGGCAACTGGCGGTGGCATACCACCAACGCTTCACCTATCCATAATGCCAACGGCGAAGTAGTTGCGTTTATGGGGATAGCCCGTGACATCACCGAACGTAAGCGCATGGAGGAAGCACTGCGGGAAAGTGAAGAAAAACGTCTGCTGGCACTTAATGGGGCAGAAATGGGTATGTGGGACTTAGATATTTCAACCATGTCCGGTACAACAGATGAAAAAGCGGCACAAATTCTCGGTTACCAAAAGGACGATATTCTCCCCAAAATTCATGATTGGGACCAAATGACACATCCCGACGACGTTCCCAGAATTAAAGAGTGTATTCAAGCTCATATTGAAGGTCGTATGCCCATATTTAAGACAGATCACCGTATGCGTACGGCATCAGGCGAATGGAAGTGGGTCCATGGAAGAGGAAAGATAACCAAACGCCATATGGATGGATCGCCAATCCGGATTTCAGGAACAATTCATGATATAACTGAACGTAAGTTGGCAGAGGAAAAACTTGCGTATTTTGCCATTCACGATCAGCTCACCGGGCTTTTGAACAGGCGCTCCATCGAAGACATGCTCAACCGGACCATCGCCAGGGCAAAGCGCGGGGCGGTAAGTTACATCCTGTACATGGACCTCGACAACTTCAAGGAGGTGAATGATTCGGTTGGCCACAGCGTCGGCGACGAGGTGCTGATAACCATTGCCGGTCTCCTCAAAGATGCTGTCAGGACCGAGGACATTGTCTTTCGTCTGGGGGGCGATGAATTTGCCGTCCTCCTCGACGGGATCGACGGTAAGGAGGCGTTTCCTGCAGCGGAACGTCTGCGATCTGACGGGGCCTTGACGATGGGCGAATTGCTCTCACAGGCCGACATCGCCATGTACCGGGCCAAGGCGGAGGGGAAAAACCGGGTGGTTATTTCGTAGTGTCTCAGTGTGGCGTATTTCAAATAAGCCCCCCATAAACGCTTGGTAATTATGACCCCAAGAAAGAAAATCGAAGTGAAAGAATCGGAAGCACCGCTTGATTCCAAGGCAATCGCGGCGCTGACACATTCGGCACACGCAGGGAGGCTTCCCTATCGTCGGCGCAAATTACGGGATGAACGATGCAGCTTTTTCAGCGTGATTATTTTGTCGGGAGGTGGTAGGTTCTCTAAGGCAGAAAGACATTAACCTCGACGAAAATGAAGGCTTTCAAGGCGCTATCAAAATCATGATAAAAACACATATAAGGTGATTAGTTGAAAGGGTTCTATTCTTGAACGTTCTGGCCCTGATGGGAAGTCCGAAGAAGAAGGGTTCTACAAGCACTCTTGCAAAAGCGATTATTGACGGCGCCGAAGAATGCGGTCATCACACGGAAGTGATTTACCTGTCAGATTTGACTATCAAGGACTGTCGAGGCTGCATGGCATGCCGGGAGACCGCGGCCTGTGTTATTCGTGATGATATCGCCATCGTGGAAGAAGCGATCAAGAAGGCGAACACCATCATATTTGCAAGCCCCACACACTGGGGAAATATGTCTGGCATAATGTTGCGGACAATCGAGCGCCTGTTTGGATTTCTTATTCTTGAGCAATCCAGAGGATTTCCTGTTAAAAGGCATGGCAATGGAAAGAAAGCGATCCTTGTAACGGCTTGCAGTACCCCGTATCCCTTTCATTGGGTATTTAATCAGACCCGGGCGTTATTTGGCCGATTCCATGAGGTTTGCCGATATAGCGGCATCGAGATTGTGGGAAAGATTGCCTTGCCCGGCACACTGGGCATGAAAAGTGTCCCTGAAAAGTACCTGGCCAAAGCAAAAGGTATGGGAGGGAAAATCAGACCATAAGGAAAGATAAGCATTTTAAACTGCTATCACGATTGCGATTGTTCATCGTCCAGCAACTCTCGCTGTTAGGATGGTTGCTGGTGATAGTGAATGTTCTCCGGCACATCAATTCCCTGCCTAATAGAATTCTTTGACCTTTTTCAGCATCTGATCGCCATAGGCAAGATGATAAAAATGCCCTTGCTCTTCAATAAGGTTAAGGTGGACGTCTTTGGCGGTATGGGCTAAATACGCGCTGAATTGTCGGGGAATAAAAATATCCGCTGTTCCCTGAAAAACTTCTATATGGATGTCGATGTCAGCAAGGCTAAACCCCCATTCCTTATAAACAGTTTGGGCATCATAGGCCGGTCCTTCGGCGCCATGACGAAATAGTTCCTGAAAATCGCGCATAAACAGATATTGTAATTCGGGAAGCTTGAAAAGCTCTTTATCGGCAGGGCACAAACTGGATTCAAACATTTTTGCAAATGATTTTGGACTTTTCATGACCTTCTGCATAATCCCGAGGATAGAAAAGGGGATCTCAAAGAGCGACAGGGGCAAATGCGATCCGAGTTCGGCGTATAGACGATCCATAGCCCCCAGATGCTTCACCATTTCCGGATCTTGATAAAGGGGCATGGCGCAGGCCATATCTACGACGCAGCACAGGCGGTCAGGGATAGCGAAGGCGCTGGCCATCAGGGTAGGTCCTCCCCCGGAGATGCCGATGGCCCCAAAGGTACTGATTCCGAGTTCGTCAGCCAGATCGGCCATGTTTTGTGCGTATTCCAGGATGGTCCATCCGGGGCGAAAATCCGATTGGGCGACTCCCGGACGATCCGGGGCAATGATGCGAAATCCGTGCTTTCGACCTGGCTTATGGAGGAGCATACCATGAACGTGGGAACCCGTTCCGTGGTAGAAAAAAAGAGGGCTTCCCTGAGGATCTCCATACTCATGGAACGCCAGCTTCGTTCCTTGGCGCGTCTTGTGGAATTGCACCTCTTTTTCCAGCGCCTCGATTTCGTCCTGGGACAAAATGCTCAACTCCTCATTATTGCCGATGCTTTCCTTCATTTCAATGCCCTCCCTGCTGTTTTAACTCGTAATCGATGATGTGATTTTCTCAGCGATCATGGTATGTATAATAATTCATATGGATGTTTGAGGTCAATGGATAAAACCGATTCTCGACAAAAAAATCATCATGTTCGTGACTTTTTGCTGATGCCGGCATTTGAGAATTCAATTTTAATCCTCAAGCCGAACGACAGGATCTTTGCCTTTGGGGTGGTGCTCGAGGGCCGCCTAATGTTACGGTGGGTAGCCCGGAAGGCATCGGGAAGTTCCCCGCAAGCAACTTATTCATGCTGACTACGATCCTACTGATGCTGGCCGGTATGGCCGCCGGCTTCCTCAATACATTCGCCGCCGGAGGTTCGATTATTGCCCTTCCCGCAATGATCGCTCTTGGCCTCCACCCGACGCTTGCTAATGCTACTAACCATGTCCCCGTGCTGCTTGGCTTTGCCGCCGCAGTCTGGCGATTTCACAGGGCTGGCAGGATGCCTTGGAAAGAAGGCATAAAAGTCTCCTTTCCGATGCTTGGTGGTTCTCTTGCCGGGGCCTTCACCGCATCCTACATCAACGATCGTTACACCAATTATGTGATTTTCGCCGCGTTGCTGCTCGCACTGGTGGTGATTCTTGCGAAGCCGGAACGGTGGTTCCGTGATTGTCAACAGGAACAGCCCATCAACACGGGTACATGGGTTCTTTTTTTGTCTGTAATCGTCGGATATTGGGCTGGCCTGATCGTTATCGGATCCGGTATACTCATGCTGCTGCTCTTAGTTCTCGCTGCCAATTTCCGGATCCCTGAAGCGAACGCCATCAAGGTTCTCTCGGTCGGCATCGCAACTGCTGTTGCCGTAATTGTTTTTTCCGTAAAGGGAGAGATAAAATGGGGATGGGCGATTACTGTTTCCGCCGGCAGCGTTGCCGGTTCCCTATTGGCGGCAAGGTTCGTAATGCGATCCAATGTTGGACACTGGGTTTTTGGAGTGATACTTCTAGTATTGGTCGTAGAGATCGCCAGACTGGGGTTCAGGATATTTTTTCCATAATGAGAAATCGGCGGTTGGGATCAGGGAAATAACAGAAAACGACAATATAGCAAGCTGAAAGCGAGCATCCGGTAATTTTGTTGGATACGCTTTGTTACAATCGTTAATCTTCAGTTTATTACAGACTCTCGTTTCCGTTTAGCTGTAGGTGCTATACGTAAAAAACGCCTCCAATACTTCCATAGCAAATAACCATTTTCTGAATATCGTTTCTACACCGTGCAAAAAACAGCTGTCCTTTGGGTGTGGACAAAGGTGAGTATGCTAAAAAGGCTTCCCCCCTGGAAGCCTTTTATTCTTTAACCTCGGCGCGATTAAAACACGCTACAAACCGAAAACGCTATATTCCGGATAGCATTCTTTTGCTCCAGGCAGAAATTACCTTGCCGATAACAGTGTGTCCTTCTGCTTTTGTAATCGGATACTCTGGATTGTCTGAAACAAATAAAGCTTCATCCTCCTTGATTTGATAGCGTTTCATCATGACATCTCCATACGCATCACTGGCAATAACGATATCGCCAGGACGGACTTCACCGTCCGGTAAAATGATAACATAGTCGCCACTTCGGATTGTCGGGCTCATGCTGTCGCCAACCACACGCATTGCACAGCTTCCCACCGGCGCATCAGGCAGGGATATGTATTCCTCGATCTCATCGCTGCCCATATTTGGAAAGCCCGCAGGGATTTTCCCAGAGAACAACGGGATCGATCTCGATGCACCCTTCCCCTTCATTTCTTCAAGTTCGTTATGAATATCTCCCTTGCCTGAAATCAGCCATCCATGATTACAACCAAAACGAGTGGCCATGCGGTTTATCACGTCCGCGTCAGGCACACGATAACCCAATTCATACCTGTTCACCGTCTGCTTGGTTAACTCCAAGAATTCAGCCAGCTTTTCTTGAGTAAGGCCGATTGACTTCCTTGCTTTTCGTATTCGCTCACCTAATAAATTATCCGATTGTGTTTTTTCTCTTGACATAATCATCCACATGGTTTATTTCGCATCAACTAACTTTATGGAGATTGAGTATGCAGAAATTGAAACGCACTGTCAACAGGAATTATATCTGGTCACTCCTGAAACTCAAAGGGATGACGTTCAAAACCCTGGGGGAGTCACTCACGCCCCCAGTCACTGTTTCCGCCGTCAGCAGGTTACTTTCTCTCACTGACGAATACAAGGACGAGACACGTATCAAGCAGGTCGCAGACATTCTCAATGAAGCAGACATCTTCCTGTTTCCCTTCATGCCCGTAGGAAATGAAGGAATTGACGAAAAAAAAATCATCTGAAAGCCTTTACATATTATGCCAATAGCGCTGATTGAACTGCAAAAAAGAATTAAATCACTCCCCGGCGTTCACGCCCGCCAAAAAGATCAAGCTACTTCGATTGCCCAAACGGAAAAGATGATCGTGACCAGACCAAAATCGGAAAGCCCCCGGAAACCCGCCTCCCCGATGAAAGGAAGCGGAACGACCGGCCTTGGAAACCAAAGATTCGATCCGGGCTGTTCAATTGTGAATCTATCCAGGAAAGGAAAATGACATGGAGAACAGCATAGAAGGCATCAGCGTAGAAGACTACATAGAAGGCAACGTAGAAGGCAACAACGGTTTTCACGACGGCTTTCATCTTTCAAAAAGCAGAATAGACCGCTACGCAACATGCCCCAGAAGTTATCAGCTTTACTACGAGCTGGGGATAAAACCAATCAGGACGGCAGTGCCGTTACTGATAGGCTCGGCAACCCACCAGGGCATCGCCGCCCATTACCTCGCCAAGCAGCTGGGCGAACCCGAGAACATAAGCGAAGCAATCGACAAGATATGGACACAGGAACTCGGCGACAATCCCACGGCTGC
>JAPLJZ010000154.1 GCA_026388335.1 Deltaproteobacteria bacterium | reverse complement strand
CATAGCGGTATCCAAAAGACGTCACATAGATCATGAGTCTCTTTTCCGTTGTTGAAGACAGGAACATCCTCTGTACGGCATCCTTCAGTTGATGCACATTATATGAAGTTGTGTCGATGACCTTGTCTGCCATCAGTTTCAAGGAAGAGAGTTTTGCCCTTTCGATGCTGATCCCTTCCATAACCGATCCCTTCATCGCTAGGGGATGGGTTCTTCTGGTTTCACTGAAGCGGTGCAACAAGGCATCATCAAAGGAATCCAGGAACAGTATCTCGATAGTATAACCCTTGTCTTTGAGTCGTTTGAAAATGCGGGGATACTTTTCCAGGAAACCCTGCTCCCTCAGATCCATGACCATGGCAACTTTGGAGATCTTCTTCGCAACTTCAGACTGGATCTCCAGAAATTTCGGCAACAGCACAATTGGTAAATTGTCCACGCAGAAAAAACCGATATCCTCTAGCGCCCGCAATGCCGTGCTCTTTCCCGAACCGGATAATCCAGTGATGACAACAATTTGCATGAACTTATGCCCTCTTTTGGCCTCCCATGTACAGCCGGACGCGATTCAGGATAGCATCAACAGTCCTGTCAGCATCCGCGAGAACCGTAACATGCGCGCATGGTATCTCAACCTGCATAATCTCCCGCAAGTAATTTATAGTTAATCCTTTTTTATGAACTTTTTCAAGTTTTTTTGTTAGCTCAATAACGATGTCCACTCTGGTCTCACCGGCAATGCGGATGGGGTGTAAAGACCGGATATCGATAATGCCTTCTGCGCGCAAATGTACCAGATTGCGGATTTTTTCATGAGCCTGCCCGGAGATAGCCTGATTCGGCAGGCAGCTCAGAACAACAATATCGTCAGCAATCCAGGTTCCCCCCCTTTTTGATATTTCAAGGGCGCAGGTCGTTTTACCGACACCGCTGTCCCCTGCCAGGAGGATACCCGTTCCTTCCCATTGCACAAGACACGCGTGAACGGTGGTCCTTGTTTCAATTTTCTCTCTTTTCATGATATTAAACGGGGCGATACCGGATAGGTTTTACGATGTAAAGCTTGTTAAGAAGAAATGCAGTAATTACTCAGGAGCCAGGAGTTATCATCAACATGTGTCATCCTTATCGATGATGATGCGGTACAGATCTTCCCTGGATGTGGCTTCAAGAAGGTTCTTGCGAAATGTCGCATCTTTGAGCATCCTGGAGAGTTTGGCAAGCATTTTCAAATGCTGACCCGCGGCATTCTCCGGCGCCAGGAGCAGGAAGAAAAGATGCACCGGCTTTCCATCCATGGCGTTGAAATCGATTCCTTCCCGGCTTCGTCCGAAAGAAATAGCCAGCGAATCGATAATATTCAGTTTCCCATGGGGGATGGCAATGCCGTCGCCGATACCGGTGCTTCCCAATTTTTCCCTCTCAAGAAGGATATTAACGGTTCCCTCGGGGTGATAGTCAGCTCGTTCACTTAAAATGACGTTGGCCAATTCCTGAAGTACATCCCGTTTGGTTCCGGATGTCAATTGTTCAAGAATAAACTCCTTTTTCAAAACCTCGGCAATTTTCATTTAACTTTACCTGAAGCCTAACTTTTGGTTTCAATAAGGACGTAGTTGCCGTCATCCCGTCGATAGATGACAGAAACATTCTCCGTAGCAGCATCACGAAATATGATGAAGAGGTTCCTGGACGTCTCCAGTTCCATGATCGCATCTTCGTGGGACATTGGTTTCAAAATGATCTTTCTTGTTTCTACAATCCTTGTCTCGTTTGTATCCTCAACATCTTCCTCAGAAGATTTAGCAAACTGGTCATCTCCTGTTTTAGCCCCAGCGCCCTTGTGAACGCGCATCTTCTCGCGGTGCTTCTTCAATTGACGTTCGATTTTTTCAACCGCCTCATCAATGGCCAGAGCCATCTCCTTTGCCTCTTCCCTGGCATTAACGTTCATACCGTTGTCCATAAGATTGATCTCGGCAACATTCCGGAATTTTTCAACGGACAGAACTACCCTCACCTCAACCGGGCGGTCGAT
>JAPLJZ010000214.1 GCA_026388335.1 Deltaproteobacteria bacterium | reverse complement strand
GATCGAATCTCGTAAGATTGATAAAGATTCGCTCGTAAAAAAATTGCGGGCAAATGTTGAGGCCATAAACACCAGGCTGAAGGCGATTGATGCCAACGAAAAGAAGAATGAAGAACTGGTAAGGATGAAGCTGGAAAAGGCAGATGCCCCCCGTAAAGAGCCAGCAGGAATTAAAGAGAAGAAGGTAAAGGAAACCCCTGTTGAGGTTAAGGAAAAAAAGAAAAAGAAATAATAGATTTAGGGAGTTATAGAAAACTAGCAAGAACCACGGCTAAGGATTAAAAGACAAGCAAGGTTTTCCCGACCTTGGAATGGATAGCCGCGTTTTGTTCGCGTATCCCGAACAGGGGCGAGCAGATGGTGCAGTAAATTATCAAACGTAATGCCCAGCTGGATGCGTCTTTTCAATCATGGGTGATGAATGTCACCCTGGCGACAGTCTATTCTTTCTGTTGCACCTTCAACAAGCACCTATTTCGCACAGAGGGGAAGTTCCGGTTGTCGGGCATGGGCTATGACAAAACCCATTACTCTGTGTTTTCTATTTATGACCTCAAGGATGTTTTCATCCGCAGGGAGGGGGGATGATGGGTTTTTGCGAATGCTTCTTGATTAAGTCCCTTTAAAATTGTAAGACGCAAGCATGGATACTAAACATGCGGTCTCGTGGTTATGGTGGTTGAAGCTCCTTGTGATCGGAGGAGCTTCTCTTCTCTTGCTGTTGCTGGGCATAAACACCCTCCTTAGCGCCTACCTTCTCAAAAACCCGCTTGAATTCATTATGCTTTTCTTTTCTGCTTCCTTCATGATCCTGCTGGGTCTAACCGGACTGATATATCCCGCATGTCGAATACATGCGTTTCTTAAAGATGACGGCAAAGCTTAAAAATAGACAAGAAAAAAAAATTCACCTCTCTTTTCTCCCGCTGCTTCTTCTCCTCCTGATCTTCTTTAGAACGCCCGCTTCATTCGCCCAGGAAGGATCAGACCTGGATAAGCGTGTCCGGTCATTCACCATGAAAAACGGCATCCGCGTTCTCATCCTGGAAAGGCATATCAGCCCAACCGTCTCCTTCTATATCCGCGTTAAAGCCGGGGCGGTGGATGAAATCGAAGGCAAGACCGGCCTTGCTCATCTCCTGGAGCATATGATGTTCAAGGGGACAAAAACAATCGGCACGAAAAATATTCGCAAAGAACGGGAGCTTCTTTCCGAAATCAGTAAAACCGGCGACCGCCTGGACCAGGAAAGGGCAAAGGGAGATAAGACGGACAGGAAACTGGTCGTAAAACTGGGAGAACGACTGGCAGCATTGCAGAAAAGCCATCGCCAGTTGTATCAATCCAATGAAATCGACCGGATCTATAACGAACATGGCGCTATCCATATCAACGCTTCAACGGGACAGGACATGATCACCTATCACGTCAGCCTGCCCGCAAACAAAGCCGAACTTTGGGCAAGGATCGAATCGGACCGTATGAGCAACCCGGTTTTTCGGGAATTTTACCAGGAACGCGATGTGGTCATGGAAGAGAGAAGACAACGGACCGATTCGGATCCGGATGGACAATTGTATGAAAAGTTCTCCGCCGCCGCCTTTATGGTCCATCCCTATCGGCGCCCCGTCATTGGCTGGGCGAATGATATTTCCTTTCTAAGCATGACGGATATGGAGCAGTTTTTTTTGTGGACACATGCTCCCCAGAATATGGTTATTACCGTGGTAGGCGATGTCGAGACGGCAAAAATCCGCCGCTTGATCGAGACCTATTTTGGCCGCATTCCGATGCGCCCCTCCCCTGCTCGCCATGAAACCCTGGAACCGCCGCAAACGGGAGAAAAACGGATTACCGTCCGCTTCGACGCCAATGAGCAACTTGCGATCGGCTACCACAAACCTGCCCTTCCCTCCCCGGACGACTACCGATTCGACCTGATCGAGGCGATTCTTTCCCGGGGTCGGACTTCGCGCTTCTATAAAACCCTGGTCGAAACCCAGGGGATTGCGGAAAGCGTCAGCGCCGTCAATGGCTTGCCTGGATCAAGATATCCGAACCTGTTTGCCATTTTTGCCACGGTTCGCAATCCCTATAAGGTGGATAAGCTCGCCGGGGCCATCGATAACATGATCGACGATCTGAAGAAGGCGCCCGTAACGGACTGGGAACTCCGCAAAGTAAAGAACCAACTGCAAGCCGATTTTATCAACCGCCAAAATTCCAATGAAGGTCTTGCCAGTATTTTGTCCTATTACGAGACGCTTCTCGGCGACTGGCGCTATATTGTGAACTATGAAAAAAACATCGAAAAAATTACCCCCGAGGAACTCAGAGATGCGGCAAATCGCTATCTGAGCCAGGATAACCGCACCATCGCGATCATGAAAAAGGACTGATGAGCAAGCATTCGTTCCCGCGCATTATAATTATTTTCCTTATCACGTTTATTTTTGGCTGTATTTTTGGCCAATCTGATACATTAAACGCCGCGCCGTTCACTCTTCCCGATCCAGCTAAACTCACTTACGGCCCCCTTAAGTTCGATCCCCCCCAGCCATTTCGGTTCACCCTGCCCAATGGCCTTACTGTCTATATTATCGAAAATCATGAGTTGCCGGTCGTCAAGATAACACTCATCGTCAAATCAGGGACCATGTACGATCCCCCCGGAAAAGAAGGCGTCTCGGAACTGACGGCATCCGTCATGCGCACCGGGGGAACCTTGAAAATGGCCCCGCAAGCCCTCGATGAGACCCTTGATTACTATGCCGCGACCATCGAACCCGGCACGGGGCTTGAAAAGACACAGTGGTCTGTCTTTTCTTTAAAAAAGGACTTTGAAAAGGTATTAGGAATATTTTCCCAGCTTCTTCAGGAACCGCTTTTTGATGAGGGTCGCTTAAAGCTCGGCAAAGATCTCAAAAGCGAGGAAATCCGCCGTCTTCCCGATGATCCGCAAAGCTGGGCCTTTAAGGAATTCAACCGATTACTTTACCAGGGAAATCCGCGGGGGAGGCTCCCTACCCTCACGACGATCAAGAATATACAAAAGAGCGACCTGGTTGAATGTCACCGGCGTCACTATGCCCCGGAAAACATGATCATGGCCTTATCAGGTGATATTCGCCGGGATGACGCGGAAATACTCATCCGTAAAGCCTTTGGAGACTGGCAGGCCAAGGGGCAGATAGTGCCAGTGGCAGCGCCATTCAAGTCATTTTCCCCGGGCAGCTACTATCTCATCAAGGAAACGCCGCAAACGGTCATCGTTACCGGCCAAGCCGCACCCAAGAAAGGCTCTGACGCCTATTACGCCTTCGATGTCATCGATTTCGTCCTGGGGAGCGGAGGCTTCCGTTCCCGTATCTTTCAGGAAGTGCGCACCAACAGGGGCCTTGCTTACTCTACCGGCAGTTTCTACCGGGCCAGGCGCGATTACGGAGTTTTCGGGGCTTATGCCATGACCAAGTCGGCGTCCGCTCCGACAGCCCTACAGATGATTCAGGATATTATGGGGAAGGCCAAACGAGACGGCCTGTTACCTGAGGAGATAGACGGGGCAAAAAAGTCGATCCTGAACAGCTTTATCTTTCAGTTCGATTCCCCGCATCAAATTGTCACTCAGCAGGCCTTGCTTGCCTTTGACAAGCTGCCTGATGATTTCCTTCAGCAATACCGTCAGCGGATAACCTCGCTGACGCCCGCTGAGATACGGAAAACCGCCGGCAATGTCCTTGCCCCGAAAGATTCAATCACTTTGATCTTGGGAAGCGAGGCCGGTTATCGGCAAATAAAGGGAAAATACCCTGATTTCAAGAGGATAATGGTGAATTATGATTGACGAACAACTTTTTGACCGCGTATCCCGGCGCATCGAAGCCTATGAAAAGGACATGGTAAACCTGCAGATCGAGCTGACGGCCATACCGGCCATCGCCCCGGAAAGCGGCGGGGATGGGGAAATGAAGAAAGCCATCTTTCTTTGGGATGTCCTGACGCGCCTCGGCATGACGGATTTGGAGATCATTGACGCCCCCGACGAACGTGTATCTTCAGGGCGCCGGCCCAATATCATCGTTCGTTACCCTGGGGCTGCGGCTTCATCCACAGAGCAAACGTGGATCATCAGCCACATGGATATTGTTCCCCCGGGAGAATTGGGACTCTGGAATCAGGATCCTTATCACGCCTATGTGCAGGACGGCTATATTATCGGCCGGGGCGTCGTGGATAATCAGCAGGACCTGGTCGCCTCCCTTTACGCCTTAAAGGCATGCCTCGATGAAGGCATACAGCCGGTAAGATCTCCCGGACTGGTCTTCGTATCCGACGAAGAAACGGCAAGCCGCTGGGGCTTGGCCTATCTTCTCCAGCATGAACAGAATCCCTTTCGGGAAACAGACCTGATCTGTGTCCCCGATTCGGGAAATGAAGACGGAACATTGCTTGAAATTGCCGAAAAGAGCATCCTCTGGGTTCGCTTCCGAACCCTTGGAAAGCAATGCCACGGCAGCAAACCATACCTGGGAATAAACGCCTTTCTGGCCGCCTCACACCTGGCGGTGCGTCTGTACGCGGATCTGCATGAACGGTTCCCGCAGAGCGATCCCCTCTTTGATCCCCCCCTGAGCACCTTCGAACCGACGCGAAAAGACGCCAATGTCCCGAATGTGAATACCATCCCCGGAGAAGACCACTTTTATATGGATTGTCGGGTATTGCCCCGCTATGATCTGCCCGTGGTCAAGCAGGCAATGAGAGAAGCGGCGGACGCGATCGAGAAGGAATTCGGGGTGACCATCGAGATCTCTCCGGTGCAGGAGGTTCAGGCCCCGGAGGCGACAGATATTCAAAGTCCTATTATTACCGCCCTACAGGAAGCGATAGACAGTGTATATTGCGTCCGGGCTACCCCCCAAGGCATCGGAGCCGGAACGGTTGCCGCATATCTGCGCCGGGAAGGTTATCCCGTCGCTGTCTGGTGCCGGACAACACCGACCGCCCATCAGCCGAATGAAAACTGTCTGATTGCCAATATGATCGGCAACGCGAAAGTTTTTGCCCATCTTTTCCTGCAAAAGTGAGCTGAAAGGGAGAATCAAAACATGGCGCATACAGAAAGAAGGAGGGTTTGCATTTGGTTTGTGGACGTGATAGCATCAGCGCCAATTTAGAGAAGGCTTTGCATATCACCTCAGAAATATAAGAGATAACTTGAAAGCGAAGACTCAGGCTACAAACACAGAGGATCTCCATTTTTCCGACAATGCCCTCCTCAGGAATCTGCTTGGAGAGCATGACAAACATCTCAAACAGATTGAGAAGCTTGCAGCGGTTCGCGCCGGGGCCAGAGGAAATGTGATAGCCATCGCCGGCGAAGCGACGGCGGTCCATCTGGGCAAGAATCTCCTCGTCCAGTTATACGCCCTTTTAGAGAAGGGCTATCCCCTCTTTGCCCAGGATATTGATTACGCCCACCGTATCCTTTCCGAAGACGGTAGCGTCAGTCTGGAAAAGATCTTCCTCGACAAGGTTTTCATATCCTCTAAAAAAAGACTTATCACTCCCAAGAGTATCGCCCAGAAACTATATATCGACGCGATCAGAAATTATGACATGGTATTCGGGATCGGACCTGCCGGAACCGGTAAAACATACCTGGCGATGGCGATGGCCGTGGCAGCCCTCATGGAAAAGAAGGTCTCCCGTATTGTCCTCGCCAGACCCGCCGTGGAAGCGGGTGAAAAGCTTGGCTTCCTGCCCGGCGATCTTGCCGAAAAAGTCAACCCTTACCTCAGACCCTTGTATGACGCCTTGTTTGATATGATGGACGTCGACAAAGCAACCGCGCTTATGCATAAAGGAATCATCGAGGTGGCGCCCCTGGCTTTTATGCGGGGCCGAACCTTGAATGACGCCTTCGTTATCCTCGATGAGGCCCAGAACACGACTTCCGAGCAGATGAAGATGTTTTTGACCCGCCTCGGCTTCGGTTCCAAAGCGGTCATCACCGGCGATATCACCCAGATCGATCTGCCTCCGGAAAAGACATCCGGCCTGATCGAAGCGGAAAATATCCTCCGTAAAAGCGATAGCATCGGTTTTGTTCACTTCTCCGAACTCGATGTCGTTAGACATCCCCTCGTTCAGGAGGTTATCAGGGCGTACAATCATCTCGACCGCACGCGAAAAGTGGCCCGGGAGAGAGGAACCCCGTCATGACCATCCTGAAGGCAATCGCTGAAAAACATTTACCGGCATGGAAAAAGTGGTTTGCCCAGCCGGAGAACATTCCGGCGTTTATCAAAAACCCCCGCCTCCAGCGCTGGTTCCTGCTTGTCTCGTTAAGTCTTATGTTCACGTTTTTACTGATGCCAACTGTTCCTCTGTCACGACTGGAATACAAGGTAGGCGCGATCGCCAATAAAGATATCAAGGCGGACCGTGATTTTCTCGTCGAAGAGAGGGCGTCGACGGATTTGAAAAGGATCGAGGCCGCAAAATCCATACCCTCTGTGTATGATTATGACGATCACAGGGCAACGCAGATCCGTGGCAGCCTCATGAAAGCCTTTCTTGCCGTTCAGGAGAGCAGACAAACGACAACCACGGATGATGAAGATATCTCAACGGGCGCCCTGGCGGTCAGGAAAGAAAGAAGTCCCGGAATATTTGAAAAATCCCTCGAGATCAGGCTCTCCGATGAAGAGTTGGCGGTCTTGGAACATCGCGAATTTTCCTCATCCCTGGCGGAGAAGATCTCTTCTTTGATCATGGATGTTTACCGGGACCGGATGATTACCAACGTCGCTTTCCCTCCATCAGAACATGAACGGGGCATCCTCATCAAAAATGTTCGCACATTGATGGAAGTAGAGGAAAAGAACCTCTCTGAAATCATGCAAATACAGGATGTCCGGGAGCTGCTGAAGAAAAGGGCCAAATCAATATTTCCCGCAGCAGACTCCGAGTTACGGCAGACTGCCGTTTCCCTTGCCGGCAAGCTATTGCAACCCAGCCTGACTTATAACCGTCAGGCAACGGAAATACGCCGGCGAGCCGCCATGGATGCGGTCAAACCCGTCTCTTTCGAGGTTCAAAAAAATGAAATGATTGTGCGGGAAGGTGAAAAGATAACCATCACCGATCTGGATAAGATTAACTCCTTCTTCAAACAGCAAAGCCAACAGAAAACATCGCTGATGGCCGGATTTGCCGGAATGTTCCTATTGATCTTTTCCTTCGCCGTAGCCCTGCTGTTTCTTTCTCAAAAAGGGTTATCTGTGCCCGGAGATCCGGCCTCTCAGAATCGACTTCTTTTGTGCCTGACAGTGATCATGGTTTTTCAGTTTTTATTGATAAAGCAAGTGATCTTCTTTTCGGGCGCCATTCATCAATCGTTTCCGTTTTTATCAACCGAAACGATCCTTTATGCCGCTCCCTTTGCTGCCGGCACACTCTTGACCGGTTACCTTTTCAGTCGTCAGGTTGCCCTGCTCTTCTCAATATTTATATGTTTT
>JAPLJZ010000194.1 GCA_026388335.1 Deltaproteobacteria bacterium | reverse complement strand
TTGATATCCGCCTCACCGGCAAAAGCCATGGGGACCATCAGAAACAACATGATGGCCATGACTGTCAGAAAAGAAAATACACTTTGTTTACCCTTACACATCATTAAACCTCCTCAGATAAATTATTTATAGTACTACCGTTATATTTGTTCATAGCCGCCTGAATCCCTGAAGAAACTATTTCCCTGACCGCTAAGCCGGCTGTAGTAACAACCCCGGTCAAGCGTTTCATCTCTTCCTTGGAGAAGGGTTCGAGGACGTGTCGCTCGGTCATTTCCCTGTCGTCCGGCTTTCCGATGCCTATGCGCACTCTCAGAAAGTCCGTGCTCCCCAGATGCTGAATGATCGATAACAGCCCCTTATGCCCTCCATGACCACCGCCTGCTTTCAACCGTATGACAGAGAAAGGAAGGTCGAGGTCATCATGAACGACTATGACGTCTTCGGGTCTTTCCATCTTATAGAAGTCAAAGAACCTTCGTACAGCTTCACCACTCAGGTTCATGTATGACTGCGGTTTAACGAATACGACCTGAGTATCTTGAATCTTTCCTCTACCGGAGAGGGCGCCAAACTTTTTCTGCTCCACGGGAATCTGAAGATCCAAAGCCAGATGATCAATAACCATGAATCCTGCGTTGTGGCGGGCTTTCTCATAACTCCTGCCGGGATTGCCAAGCCCAACTATCAATACCATTCGGTTTTTATCCCCTGGCGACGCCGCAGATTGTCCGTTTCTCCCCTCTTATTCCTTTTCCTTAGCCTTAGCCTTCGGTTTCACCGCTTCCGGCTCTTCTTTTACTATTTCTTCTTCAGCTTCCGGTTTCGTTTCTTCCCTGGTTATGGATGCCATGGCCAGAATGGTGTCCTCTGATTCAAGGATAGTCATGCCTTCCGTAAGGGGAAGATCCCTGACCCTAAATGCCTCGCCGACCTTCAGGCCGCTGATGTCTACCGCAAAGTGATCAGGCAGTATGGAGGGCAGACAGGAGATGGACACCTCTCTTTTCATAATCAGCAATTCACCGCCCTGTTTGACAACCTCCTGAGCACCCTCGAAATGCACGGGAACATCGACAGTCAATTTATGATCCATGCTGATTTCATAAAAATCGATATGAATAATCTGTCCCGTCAGGCAATCCAACTGGATGTCTTTGATAATGGACATCCTGTCTATTGACTTTCCCTCGTCCTCGATCTGCAAGTTGATGAATACATTCTCTTCCTTTTTCTTGAGGATGTTTTTCATATCTGCGGCGCTGACAGTCAACATGAGCGACTCAGCCTTAGGGTTATAAAAAACGGCCGGGATCAGTCCGCTCGTGCGAGCACGGCGGGCGGGTCCCTTTCCTGATGTCTTACGGGCAGACGCCCTTAATGCTATGGCTTCCATGCATGCCTCCTAAATAAAGAGTGAACTGACTGAATCATCATAATAAATCCTTCTTACCGCCTCGCTGAGGAGACCGGCAACAGAAAGAACCTTGACGCGCTTACAGGCCTTTGCCCCGTCATGAAGGGGAATTGTATCGGTGACGATGATTTCTTTGATGTCTGAGCTTTCGAGACGTTCAATGGCGGGTCCGGAGAGTACAGGATGGGTGCAACACACGGATACATCGAGCGCCCCGGCCTCTTTCAGCGCCTTGGCCGCCTGAACGACGGTACCGGCCGTGTCGATGAGATCGTCAAGAACGACTACCTTCTTTCCAGCGACATTACCGATAATATTCATGACCTGAGCTTCATTCGGTCCTTCCCGGCGCTTATCGATGATGGCAAGATTTACACCCAGGCGGGTAGCAAAGGCCCGAGCTCGCACAACGCCCCCGGTGTCGGGAGAAACGATCACGGTATTGGTGCGATAATCTTGCTTGATATAATCGAGAAGGACGGGGGTAGCAAAGAGGTTATCCACAGGGATATTGAAAAAACCTTGAATCTGACCGGCGTGAAGATCCATGGAAAGGACTCGGTTGGCCCCGGCCGTGGCGATCAGGTCGGCCACGAGTTTGGCCGTAATCGGGGCTCTGGGCGTGACTTTCCTGTCCTGACGGGCATAGCCGTAATAGGGAATGACGGCTGTAATTCGGTACGCCGAAGCCCTTTTCATGGCATCAATCATGATGAGGAGCTCCATGAGCGTGACACTTACCGGCGGACAGGTCGACTGGATGATAAAGACATCCATTCCCCGGACGTTTTCATTGATCTCTACCCGCGTTTCTCCGTCACTGAAGGATGAAACATTTGCCTTACCGAGGGGAACACCCAGATTCTTGGTGATCTGTGCTGCTAAATCAGGTGTAGCATTTCCCGTGAAAATACGAATTCTTTCAAGCATCAGAGTCCTCTTTTTACACGCTCTTGTACAAATTGGCTGGGGCGGGAGGATTCGAACCTCCGAGTGCAAGATCCAAATTCTTGTGTCTTACCGCTTGACGACGCCCCATTATTGTCCGTGACCCGCGAAAAACGCTTCGGTTTAACGAAAAAACAGCGAGAGGATCGTGCCGGGGTGGATATTCAGATGGAGTGGGCACGAAAAAGAGACCAGGTCCCGTATCCCTTCAATGATTGTTCCGTCTTTATAGCCATCTCTTCGCTGTCAAAGACACCGAAAACTGTGGGACCGCTGCCTGACATTAAGGCGCCCGAGGCGCCGTGACTAAGGAGAAGCGTCTTGATTTCCTTCAAGACGGGGTGAAGATTGATGGAAACCTCCTCCAAGTCATTATGCAGTCCCATGATGACATCATGGCGTTCAAAAAATCGAGGGATGCTATAATGGATTGTCTCTTTTGTCAATCTTAAATTCAAACCTTCATAAACATCCCGGGTGGAAAGTTCAAAGCCGGGATTGACCAGCAGAAAAAAAAGATGCGGCGCCTCGGATACAGCCTCCAGGCGGTCACCGATGCCAAAAGCCCAGGCAGTTTGCTCAAGAATAAAAAAGGGAACATCGGCGCCTAAAGAAGCGCCCATTTCCATCAAGGTTGTTCTGCTTAGTGGACGTCCCGCAAGTTCATTGAGGGTCATGAGGGTAGTTGCAGCATTGGAACTGCCGCCGCCAAGTCCGGCGGCAACAGGGATGGATTTATTTATGGTAATGTCGATGCCATCCGTAAAGGGAACTTTCCGGAGAAAAATGGCGGCGGCCCGATACACGATGTTGTTACTGTCTTCGGGAAGGTTAGTA
Source organism: Deltaproteobacteria bacterium (assembly GCA_026388335.1). GTDB lineage: Bacteria > Desulfobacterota > Syntrophia > Syntrophales > UBA8958 > UBA8958. Next base: position 1,772 of record JAPLJZ010000194.1, on the reverse strand, counting down.
TGCGGACAATGGAGAGCGACCCCCCCATTTGCCGGCTTGAAGATCAATTCATCATAGAGACTGACGCGCTGCATCAGGGTGGCAAGGTCGTGATACCCATCCTCTCTCTTCCTGATTATTTTCAGATAGAGGTTAACCTTGGCCGGAGCTAAACGAACAAGGGGGCTCATTATTGACTTAGCTGTTCTCTTTGACGTATCGCATGCGGAGCTCAAAAAGCACCGCGTCAATCAGTGTTTTTTCATTATCGTCCAGATTCCCTTCCGTCTTGGCCTTCAGCATACCAATGGTATCAATGGTATGTTTTGCAGCGGCAAGATTTCTTGCGGCCTTACCGGAGGCCGGATCAGGAAAATCGCCGAAATGAAACATGGCGGTCGTACTCAGGGACAGAACGAAATTCATGAAATTGACCTCCGGAAGATACCCATCCATAGCTTCATCTTCCTCCGGTAGGCCTTGGGCAATAGTATCCCCGGGTTGTTCCGGGGTGGGCTCGTCCTTTTTAACATCTTCGGGTTTTACTTCCGTTGGTTTTACTTCCTTGGGGGTGGATTCCGATTCCCGGCGCACCTCCCCGGCCTCATCGAAGTGGCGATGGTCCCTAATTACAAAGCCTTTTTCAATTTTTTCCTCTTCCATTTTCCTCTCCTTATTTAAACTGGTCGCATGCCCCTCAATCTGGAAATTCTTTCCTCGATCGGGGGATGGGTACTGAACAGGTTCATCAGGGCGCGTCCCGACAGCGGGTTGACAATAAACATGTGGGCCGTGGAGGGATTGGCGTCCATGGGAATGGCCTTAGACGCCTTTCCCAACTTATCAAGAGCGCTCGCCAGACCATAAGGTTTGCCGGATACCCTTGCCCCTCCCTCATCAGCCAGATACTCCCGGGATCGGGAGATAGCCATCTGAATCAAAGTCGCCGCAAGCGGGGCCAGGATGGCCATCAGGATCAGACCGATGATCCCGCCTCCTCCTTCATCGTCATCCCGGCTGACGCCGCCGAATATGGCGGCCCACTGAGCCATGTTGGCCATCATCATAATCGCCCCGGCCAAGGTCGCGGCGATGGAGCCGATCAGCATGTCCCTGTTTTTGATATGGGTAAGCTCATGGGCAAGCACCCCTTCCAGTTCATCAGCATTGAGTATCCTCAGAATTCCCTCTGTCACCGCGACCACGGCATGCTGCTCATCACGGCCCGTCGCGAAAGCATTGGGGGCTTCCTCGGGAATGATATAGACCTTGGGCATGGGCAGGGACGCCCTCATGGCCAACCCTCTCACCATGGTGTACAAGGCCGGGGCCTGGGTTTCGGTGACTTCCTGGGCATTATACATTTTCAGGATTAGTTTGTCTGAAAACCAGTAAGCGCCGAAATTCATGACGATGGCGAAGATAAAGGCAATGACAACGCCTCCCCTTCCTCCGAAGTAACCGCCGATAAGCAGGAGCAGACCTGTTAAAGCTCCTAACAAAAGGGTTGTCTTAAAGGTATTCATGATGTCCTCCTTTTTTTGCTTTCCTTCTTTGAAAACTGCAACTCTTCCCTGCTGTTGATATCCACGATAATTATATCGCCCTCCACGAACGTCCCGGTTAGGATCTTCATGGCTAAGGGGTCGAGAATTAATTTCTGGAGCGCCCGCTTCAGCGGTCTGGCTCCATAAACGGGGCTATCGCCTGTACGGGCTATATAATCTTTGTCCCGGTCTGTCAATTCCAGGGTTAGCTTCCGTTCTGCGAGGCGTTTCTGAATAAGGACGACC
>JAPLJZ010000148.1 GCA_026388335.1 Deltaproteobacteria bacterium | reverse complement strand
CCGGGCCTCTTCGGCATGGAGATGGACCTCCATCAAGGAACGATCTATATCTATTTTCTCATGATCGCCCTTTGTCTGTTTACGATCTTTGTGGTCAACCGTCTCCAGAACTCCCGCATCGGCCGGGCCTGGGTGGCACTCCGGGAGGATGAAGTCGCCTGTGAGGCCATGGGGGTCGATCCCACGATGGCAAAACTGACAGCCTTCGCTCTCGGTTCCACCTGGGCGGGGCTGGCCGGGGTGGTCTTTGCCGCCGAGACAACCTTCGTCAACCCGGCGAGTTTCACTTTCCTGGAATCGGCCATGATCCTCTCCATCGTTGTCCTGGGGGGAATGGGCTCCATCGTCGGGGTAATCATCGGCGCCTTCATTCTCATCCTCTTGCCCGAATATCTGCGAGCCTTCAGTGAATACCGGATGCTCCTGTTCGGTATGATTATGGTGGTCATGATGGTCTTTCGTCCCCAGGGAATCGTTGTCGGCATCCGCCAGATTTATGAATTCAAGAAAACGGCCGTAAAGGAAGGTAGTCGGCGGTGATGGAACCCCTTCTGGACGTGAAAGAACTGACTATGGACTTTGGCGGCCTCCGGGCTCTCGACAAGGTCAGCCTTCAGGTCCTCCCCGGCGAGATCGTGGCCCTGATCGGTCCCAACGGCGCCGGGAAAACTACCTTTTTCAATTGCATAACCGGTATCTACAAGCCGACGGGGGGAGATGTTTTCGTGACGCCGCCGGGGAAGAAACAACGGCGGATAAGCGGCATGAAGACCCACCGGGTGACGGCGCAGGGCATGGCGAGAACCTTTCAGAACATTCGCCTCTTTCCGGAAATGACGGTATTGGAGAACGTCATGATCGGCCGGCACTGCCGTTCCCGGGCGGGCGTCCTGGGGGCGATCCTCCGTGACGGGGCGACACGCCGGGAAGAGAAAGACATTGTGGACAAGAGTCACGCCATCCTGGAGAAAATGGGGCTGGCCAAGGAAGTAAATGAATTGGCCAAGAATCTCCCCTACGGGGACCAGCGGCGTCTGGAGATCGCCCGGGCGATGGCCACGACGCCCTTCCTGCTCCTCCTCGATGAACCGGCGGCGGGGATGAACCCCCGGGAGACGGATGCCCTTGAGGAACTGATCCGTCGCATCTGCAAAGAAGAAAATATTGCCGTCCTCATGATCGAACACGACATGCGCATTGTGATGAGCATCTCCAACCGCATCTATGTGCTGGACTATGGGCAGATGATCGCGGCAGGAACGGCGGTGGAGATCCTGGAGAATCCCGTAGTGATCAAGGCTTATCTGGGTGAGGAAGACATGGATGTTTAAAATATGACGAATGTTCTTGAACTGATCAATGTCCAGACCTATTACGGCAACATCCAGGCCCTGAAGGACATCAATCTTCAGGTGGGCGAGGGGGAGATCATTACCCTCATCGGCGCCAACGGGGCCGGCAAATCGACGACCCTCATGTCCATCTCCGGCATTGTTCCGCCCCGCTCCGGAGAAATCCGCTTTATGGGGAAGAGCCTCGCGGGCATGAGTCCCGACAGGATTGTGGCCCTGGGGATATCTCAGGTTCCTGAGGGCCGCAGGATATTTCCCTGGCTGACGGTCACGGAGAATCTCGATATGGGGGCCTTTCTGAGAAAAGATAAAGAAGGCATCAAAAAGGACATGGTCCATATCTTTGAACTTTTCCCCATTCTCTCGGAACGAAGGAACCAGCAGGGGGGAACTCTCAGCGGCGGTGAGCAGCAGATGCTGGCCATCTCCCGGGCCCTCATGGCCCGCCCCCGTCTGCTCCTCCTTGACGAGCCGTCCCTGGGCCTAGCCCCCATCTATGTCCGCCTGATCTTCGATATCATCCGGCGGATCAACCGGGAAAACGGGACGACTATTTTTCTCGTGGAACAAAACGCCAACATGGCCCTGAAGGTGGCCCATCGCGGCTATGTCATGGAGACCGGCCGGATCGTCATGACCGATACGGCGGAGAATCTCCGCAACGATGAAGGCGTCAAACGGGCCTACCTGGGTGTATAACGGAGTAGAAACATGTTAGGATTAAAGGTAATCATCGAATCCCTGCCGATTGGCGGCCCGGACGAGGCCGAAAGAAGGATCTTTTCCGACAAGGGCGAGATGTCCCAGATCATCAACCGCGAAGACGATTCCTTCCGGCAGATCGTTTACTGGGACATCGACTCCTCCCGGACCGGTGTTGACAGGGGGCATCACTATCACCGGAAGAAAACGGACCGGTTGTATGTGATCTCCGGGGAAGTCGAGCTCCTCCTTGAAGATCCGCAGACCGGCGAGAAGGCCACATCGCACCTCAAGGCCGGAGATCGCGTCCGCATTGCTCCCGGCGTCGCCCACGCCGTCCGCTCCCGGACTTATGCCCAGGTCCTCGAATACGCCCCCGATCCTTACGACCCAGCCGACACCTATCCATACAAACTTAATGAAATAAATGCTGTAGATTATCTTGACAGCACGGGTTCAATCTTTTAGGCTCGCCGTTCATGGGCGTCAAGACAACATCAGCAACCATCAATAGGAGACCCTTTCTTGCCCTCGCCTTCTTGAGCATGATTTGGGGTTATAACTGGGTGGTCATGAAGGAAGGGCTACGCTTCTGCGATCCCTTTGCATTTGCGGCTATTCGGGTATCCCTGGCTGCTGTCTTCCTTTTCGCCATCCTGCTCTGGTCAAAAAAACCCGTCCGTCCGCGGCAGGTGAAGTTGACCATCCTCCTGGGATTGCTTTCCACGACTCTGGGGCTCGGCCTTCCTTTGTGGGCTCTGGCTAGCGGCGGAGCGGGGAAGACGGCCATTCTCCTATACACTATGCCATTCTGGGTTATTCTCCTTGCCTGGCCCATATTGGGCGAAAAAATGAGGGGGCTGGAATGGCTGGCCGTAATCCTTGCCTTCACGGGTCTGGCGCTGATGGTGGATTTCCATGCCGTCGGGGTGAAACTCTGGTCAAGCATTATTGCAGTGATCTCGGGCATAGCGTGGGCGGGAAGCGCTATTGTCACCAGGATCATGAGGCGAAGTCGGAAGTTCGACCTCCTCTCGGTCACGACCTGGCAGATGATTTACGGTGCGGGACCACTGATAATTGTTTCCCTCATCCTGCCGGCGTCTCCTATTCAATGGACCCCGGTATTCATTATCGTCATGTCCTATAATGTCATTTTCACGAGCGTCATCGCCTTCCTGCTCTGGTTTTACATCCTGGAAAGGGTTCCGGCAGGGATGGCGACGATGGGCACCCTTGCTACACCGGTGATTGCCATCGTCGCCGCTGCCCTCCAGCTTGGCGAAATCCCGTCCTTACGGGAAACCGCCGGGATTATTCTAATTCTTTTGGGGATAGGTTTCCTGAGCGCCGTCGCTATCCTGAGAACCCGCCGGCTGGGAAGGATTCAATAAAGTCAGGCCAATCATGAACATGGTATGGGAGGAAGAGCTCCGGTCAATAAGACGGGAGAAGGCCCGCCCCAGTTTTCCCGCCCGGGTTGCATAGACGTCCTCGCCGGTCAGTCGGTGCAGGCGGATGAGATTGCAAAAGGCGACGCTGTTCCCCGAGGGTATGGCGCCGTCAAAGCTTTCCTTCTGGCGGATGGGAATATCCGTCTGATCGTCGGCGCTCATAAAATAACCGTCCTGCTTTTCATCCCAGAAACGGCAATCCAGAATGTCCTGAAGTGAACGGGCCGCCGCCAGGAAGGAAGAATCGCCGGAATAGTCATGACACTCGATCAATCCCCAGATAAGAAAGGCGTAATCATCGGCAAACGCCCTTGCCGATGCCTCCCCGTCCCGCCACCGATGACGGAGGCGTCCGTCGGAATCTCTAAGATTTTCCTCGATAAAAAGATATGCCCGGCGGGCGGCCTCGAAATAAGCCGGTTCTGCAAAAACAGCCGCTCCCCGAGCCAGGGCCGCAATCATGAGGCCATTCCAGTCCGTGAGGATCTTGTCGTCCTTGCCGGGGCGAACCCGTCTTTCCCGGGCGGCGAAGAGCCGTTCCCGATCCTTTGACAACTTGTCCTCCAAGGCGTTCTCCGTTATCCCCCGGACTGAGGTAAGACGGGCGGCGGCCTCGAGGCGATGGAGGATGTTTTCCCCGGTCCGCCTGCCGGTTGCTTCTTCTACGAAATTTCCTTCCTTCTCCAGACCATAGGCCTCAATAAAAAGTTCGGTTTCTCCTTTTCCCAGGATATTTTCAACTTCCTCTTCCGTCCAGAGATAGAATTTCCCTTCTTTTCCCTCGCTGTCTGCATCCTCGGCGCAGTAAAACCCCCCTTCCGGGGCCGTCATATCCCGCAGGATGTAAGTGATAATTTCCCGGGCCGTCTGGCCGAAAACCGCCTCACCGGTGATATGAAAGGCCTCGGTATAGGCAAGGCAGAGGAGGGCCTGGTCGTAGAGCATCTTTTCAAAATGAGGGAGCAGCCACTGCCGGTCCGTACTGTAGCGGTGAAATCCATAGCCGAGATGATCGCATATGCCGCCGGTGCGCATGATCCGCAGGGTGTCGGCCGCCATGTGCACGGCCTTGTCCTTCCCCCTTGCCTTCCCGTAGCGGAGGAGAAAGACAAGCTGGTGGGGCATGGGAAATTTGGGCGGGGGACCGAAACCTCCCCAGGTTTCGTCATATCTTGACATCAGATCTTCGTAAGCCTCGTCGGCAAGGGCCGCCGCCAGAGATTCTCCAGACGCCGCCGATTGCTCCTCCCTTTTCAGCAGGTTCAGAATCTGCTTGGCGGACTGGCTGATTTCGCCCCGCCGGTTTTTCCAGGCCTGCTTTACCTGAGGAATGAGCTCCCGCAGACCCGTCCGGCCGAACCGGCTGTCTTTGGGGATATAAGTGGCGGCAAAAAATGGACTTTTATCCGGGGTCATGAGGATGGTCAGGGGCCAACCGCCGCCGCCCGTCATCATCTGGCCGGCGGTCATATAGAATTTATCGAGGTCGGGCCGCTCCTCCCGGTCTACCTTGATACAGACAAAGGCCTCGTTCATTAAGGCAGCTATGTCAGGATCTTCAAAGGACTCATGGGCCATGACATGGCACCAGTGGCAGGTGGAATAGCCGCTGGAAAGAAAGACGGGCTTATCTTCCCGGGCAGCCCTGGCAAAGGCCTCTTCTCCCCAGGGATACCAGTCCACAGGGTTTTCGGCGTGTTGCAGGAGATAGGGGCTTTTCTCGCAGTTCAGCCGGTTGGTCATGGCAATTCATCCTATATGTCAATGGTCATTTTTTCCAATCCCGCTAAGGGATTTTTTCGGAAATGCAAACGGATTACCCGGCGGCCGCTGTTGAGAAGTGCTTGACGGTCTCCCATCGCCTGGGCAGCCTTGAGGGCGCCGAAGGTTACGGATGAGGACGACTGCCCGGGTTCATCGGGAATGGGGGCGTCTTCCGGGTCGGCGGCGGTGATCTGGATGAATAGCCCTGCCCCCCGGTCCCCTTTGTGGAGTTGCCCCGTGGAATGGAGATACCGGGGACCGTAACCGACCGTGGTTGCCAGGCGGTATTTGTCACGGATGCGGCGGCGCAGGCTCGCCAGGGCCAGATCCAACTCCCGCGAGGGGGAAACATAGACCTGGAGGGCAAGGTAATCCCCTGCCTTTGCCTGGGCAAGAAAGTCTTTCAGCGAGGAATCATCGCCAAAAATATCCATAGCTTCCGTAGACCGGACCGGCATCTCCTCCGGGAGCTTTCCCTTGTTCCGGTAAGCGGCGACCATTTGTCGGGCCAGAACCTTGGCGGCCTCGACATCGGGCTGGTCAAAGGGGTTGATACCCAACCGCTGCCCGGCAACGGCGGTCGCCATTTCCCAGCGAAAGATCTGCCCCCCCAGGGCATAGGGTTCCTCCATCGATAGTTCCATGACGGGATGACCAGCCTGACGGAGCACCGCCAAAAGGTCATTATACCGGTTGTCTTCCCTAATATTTACACTTATGAAGACCCGGTCGTCGCCGTAGACCTCCGGTGGTCCCGGTGGCTCCCCGACAATCGGGAGAATGCCTTGGCCATCCTTGCCTGTGCTTTCCGCCAGCAACTGCTCCAACCAGGCGCCGAAACCTTCGATCTTGGGGGACAAGAAGAAAGTCGCCTTGTCCCGCCCCACCTTTGCCAACTCGCCCAGGGCCGTACCCAGCAGGGCGGCGCTAATAACTGAAGACTTATCCGAGCTCGCCGCTTTTTCCCTTTCCCCCTCCGTACGGGCAAAGGCGAGCAGCCGCCCGATGTCCATGCCAATGAGGGCCCCGGGGACAAGGCCGAAACAGGACAGGGCCGAAAACCGTCCCCCGATGTCCGGGTCGTTCAGGAAGGTATGGCGAAAATCAAGTCGCCGCGCCCAGTCGGCAATCCCGCTGCCCGGATCGGTAATGGCGATAAAATGGCGGCCCGCCTCTTCCTGACCCAGCGCGGCCAGGACCTGGTTATAGAAATATTTCATGAAGGAGAAGGTCTCGACGGTACCCCCGGACTTGGTGGAAACAATGAACAGGGTCCGGGAGAGATCAAGACTCCGGGCAAAGGAAAGGACCGTAGCCGGATCGGTGCTGTCGAGAATGGTAAGTTCCAGGTAGCCTTTCTTGACGCCGAATACCTTCCGGAAGGTCTCCGGGGCCAGGCTCGATCCCCCCATCCCGAGGAGGAGGGCGTGACAGTATCCCTCCTTCCGGACGGTTTCTATAACGGCGTCAATCTCGGCGATGCGATCCCCCATGCTCCAGGGACTCTCCAGCCATCCCAGGCGATTGGAGATCTCTGCGGGAGAAGGCTTCCAGACCGAGTAATCCCTCGTCCAGATCCGCTCCGTGATGTGTTCGCTCTGCAAAGCGGCGAGCGCCTTGTCGATGGCGGTATGGTAGGAACCTGGATGATAACTTTCATTCAT
>JAPLJZ010000089.1 GCA_026388335.1 Deltaproteobacteria bacterium | reverse complement strand
TTCTGAGATTTCCTGTTCCCGTGAGTCTTTCTTGCTTCCGCTCCTCATCAACTGTAGATAATCTATAATGACCAGACCGAGACCATGTTCCGCTTTAAGGCGTCGAGCTTTGGCCTTCATTTCCAGGACGGTAATTGCCGCAGAGTCATCGATGAATATGGGAGCCTCGGAAAGGCTGCCTGCCGCTGTGGTCAGCTTTGGCCAGTCCGTTTCCCCGAGAAATCCCTTGCGAATCCTTTGGGAATCGACTTTGGCTACCGAGGCGAGCATACGCATGGCGATTTGCTCCTTGGCCATTTCCAGCGAGAAAAGGCATACCGGGATAGATTTTTGCGTGCCGACATACTGGGCGATATTAAGGGCAAAGGCCGTTTTACCCATGCTGGGCCGACCGGCAATAATGATCAGGTCGGCGTTTTGCAGTCCCGAGGTCAGATCGTCAACCTTATCAAAGCCCGTGGGAACCCCGGTTACCAGTTCCTTGCGGGCATAGAGATCTTCGATGGTTCGAAAACTGTCCTTGATGATTTCTTTGATTGGGGAAAAATCCCGACGGATCTTGTTTTCAGAGATTTCAAAGATAGCGTGTTCCGCTTCGTCCAGGACAGTGTCCACATCGGCGCCGGCGTCGTAAGTTTTGGTGAGAATCTCCGTAGCCGTGCTGATCAGCCCTCGCAAAATTGCTTTTTCCTTCACAATTTTGGCATAGTAAGCGATATTGGCTGCCGAAGGAACATTGTCCACCAATCCGGCCAGATAGGCGGCGCCTCCTACCCTGTCAAGTTGTTTCTGGTCCTTGAGGAGACTGCTCAGCGTGATCAGATCAATGGGGTCACTGCGATCCGACAGGCTGAGGATCGCCTCAAAGATCCGACGATGGGACTCACTGTAAAAATCCCGGGCCGACAGGAGCTCCAGCACGGCATTGATCCCTTGATTATCAAGGAGAATCCCCCCGAGAATGGATTGCTCCGCCTCCAGGTTCTGGGGCGGGATACGATGGAGGGTTGAATCGATATCCTTTCCGCCCTTCATTTATTTAGCCTTCCTGTACAACATGAACTTTAATCTCGGCGGAAAGACCGGCGCCAAGTTTGATTTTAACCGGAAATTCTCCCAGGGCCTTGATCGGTTCGTCCATCACAATGTCCTTCCGATCGATGTCCAAGCCCTGTTCTTTCAGGGCGCTTTCGATATCCTTGGTGTTCACGGAGCCGAAAAGCTTGTCCTGTTCGCCGACACGCCTCGCAATGACGCAGTTAACACCGGCGAGTTTATCCAGAAGAACCTGGGCATTATGTTTTTCCTTTTCTGCTTTTTGGAGAATCTTTTTCTTCTCATGTTCCAGGGACTGGATGGTCCTGCTGCTCGCTTCCGCAGCCAATCCCTTAGGTATTAAATAATTTCTCGCAAAACCGTCAGAAACAATGATAATTTCTCCAATCTTGCCGAGGTCGTCGATATTTTGCTTCAAAATAACTTTCATAATGGTCCTCCTAATGTTTTAGCTGAAATTATTGGTTTAAGTCTTTTGTCGGGGCCGGCGTTTTCCTGAAATCAACCCACAGGTCGAAAAGACCGGCGGCGACAACAAAAAACATCAAGTATTGTTGGATCATGATAAGGAAATAAAATATAAAACGCAAGTAGAACGGCGCTTTTTTCTTTTTGAATAAAAATTCAATGATCGCAATCCCTTGGAGAAAATAAATGAAGAGACACAGGATCAGAAAATTCAGGGCCGTAAACTTGATCCATAACAAGGGAATCAGAAGGCCTGCCCCAGAGACAATCAATACCCAGACCAGATAGTCCGACGCTTTCCACAGGGACAGGTCGCCAAAATCGGGGCAGGCAAGTTCCTTAACCTTGAACAATGTCCGGCAAATAAGGATGTTAACCAGGATGATCACGGACAGGCTGATCAGGGAAAGAGAAGGGAAGGTGTAGGTAAGGATGCGCGCGATTTTGCC
>JAPLJZ010000233.1 GCA_026388335.1 Deltaproteobacteria bacterium | reverse complement strand
CATGGGAATGGCCTTAGACGCCTTTCCCAACTTATCAAGAGCGCTCGCCAGACCATAAGGTTTGCCGGATACCCTTGCCCCTCCCTCATCAGCCAGATATTCCCGGGATCGGGAGATGGCCATCTGAATCAAAGTCGCCGCAAGCGGGGCCAGGATGGCCATCAGGATCAGACCGATGATCCCGCCGCCTCCTTCATCGTCATCCCGGCTGACGCCGCCGAATATGGCGGCCCACTGAGCCATATTGGCCATCATCATAATCGCCCCGGCCAGGGTCGCGGCGATGGAGCCGATCAGCATGTCCCGGTTTTTGATATGGGTAAGCTCATGGGCAAGCACCCCTTCCAGTTCATCAGCGTTAAGTATCCTCAGAATTCCCTCCGTCACGGCGACAACGGCGTGCTGTTCATCCCGTCCCGTCGCAAAGGCATTGGGCGCTTCCTCGGGAATGATGTAGACTTTCGGCATGGGCAGGGATGCCCTCATGGCCAACCCTCTCACCATGGTATACAAGGCCGGGGCCTGGGTTTCGGTGACTTCCTGGGCGTTATACATTTTCAGGATTAGTTTGTCTGAAAACCAGTAAGCGCCGAAATTCATGACGATGGCGAAGATAAAGGCAATGACAACGCCTCCCCTTCCTCCGAACCAACCACCGATAAGCAGGAGCAGACCTGTTAACGCTCCTAACAAAAGGGTTGTCTTAAAGGTATTCATGATGTCCTCCTTTTTTTGCTTTCCTTCTTTGAAAACTGTAGCTCTTCCCTGCTGTTGAGATCCACGATAATTATATCACCCTCCACGAACGTCCCGGCCAGGATCTTCATGGCTAAGGGGTCGAGAATCAATTTCTGGAGCGCCCGCTTCAGCGGTCTGGCTCCATAAACGGGGCTATAGCCTGTACGGGCTATATAATCTTTGGCCCGGTCTGTCAATTCCAGGGTTAGCTTCCGTTCTGCGAGGCGTTTCTGAATAAGGACGACCTGGATGTTGACGATTTTTTCGATATCCTCGATGGTCAGGGCACGGAAAGTAATAATATCATCGATCCGGTTGAGGAACTCCGGCTTAAAGGTCGCTCGCAGGACTTCCATGGTCCGCAAGCGCTTATCCTCTTCACTGAGGTCGCCATCCTGAATCAACTGGCTGCCGACATTGGAGGTCATGATCACAACCGTATTCTTAAAATCCACGGTGCGGCCATGACCATCTGTCAGGCGGCCGTCGTCGAGAATCTGCAGCAGGATGTTGAATACATCGGGATGGGCTTTTTCAATCTCGTCGAAAAGCAGGACGGCATAAGGGCGTCTTCTTACTGCCTCAGTCAAGAATCCCCCTTCATCGTAACCGACATAGCCGGGCGGAGCGCCGATCAAACGGGCCACGGCGTGTTTTTCCATATATTCGGACATGTCAATGCGGATCATGGCCTGTTCGTTGTCGAACATGAATTCGGCCAATGCGCGTCCCAGTTCCGTCTTGCCGACTCCCGTTGGTCCCAGGAAGATAAATGATCCAATGGGACGGTTAGGATCTTGCAAGCCGGCTCGTGCCCGGCGCAAGGCGCTGGATACGGCCGCGATGCCTTCATCCTGGCCGATGATTCGCTTCTTGAGCCGGTCTTCCATATAAATCAACTTCTGGACGTCACTTTCCATCATTCTGGAGACAGGGATGCCGGTCCAGTTTGCGACGACTTCCGCAACATCTTCCGCATCCACTTCTTCCTTCAGCATCTTTTTATCCTGTTGCGCCGACTCGAGGCGGGTCTGTTCATTTTCTATTTCCTTATTCAGTTCAACAAGCCTGCCGTAACGAATCTCTGCGGCCCGGGCGAGGTTTCCTTCCCGTTGGGCGTTGATCTCCTCCGTCTTCAGGGCCTCTATTTGGCTTTTGATCGTCTGGATCTTTTTGATTGCTTCTTTTTCGCTGTTCCAGTGGAGCTTCATCTGGTCCATGGATTGCCGGAGTTCCGCCAATTCTTTGTCAATCTTATCGCGCCTTTCCACGGAGATCGGGTCCGTTTCATTTTTCAGGGACTGGTGTTCGATTTCAAGCTGGATGACTTTCCTGTCTATGGCGTCGATCTCCGCAGGCATGCTGTCCAACTCGATGCGTAGGTGGGAGGCCGCCTCGTCAATGAGATCCACGGCTTTGTCCGGGAGGAAGCGATCGCTGATGTAACGGTTGGAAAGAGTGGCGGCCGCAATAATGGCCGCGTCCTTGATCCGGACGCCGTGATGTACCTCATACCGTTCCTTGAGGCCGCGCAGGATGGCGATGGTGTCCTCAACGGTAGGTTCACGTACCATAATCGGCTGGAAGCGCCGTTCCAGGGCCGAATCCTTTTCAATATACTTCCGATACTCATTGAGAGTGGTGGCCCCTACGCAGCGCAGCTCTCCCCTGGCAAGAGCGGGTTTGAGCATGTTGGAGGCGTCCATTGAACCTTCGGAGGCGCCGGCGCCCACAACGGTATGGATCTCATCGATAAAAAGAATGATTTCCCCTTCCGCGTCAATGACTTCCTTGAGGACGGCCTTGAGACGTTCTTCGAATTCGCCCCGATACTTGGCCCCGGCGATCAGGGCGCCGATATCGAGTCCTACGACGCGCTTGTCTTTCAAGTTTTCCGGTACATCGCCGTTGATGATCCGCTGGGCAAGGCCCTCGACAATGGCCGTCTTGCCGACGCCGGGTTCACCGATGAGGATGGGGTTGTTCTTGGTTCGCCGGGAGAGGACCTGCATGATTCTTCGGATCTCGTCATCTCTGCCGATGACGGGATCAAAGGCCCCTTTTCTTGCCAACTCATTAAAATCCTTGGCGTAACGTTTGAGGGCCTGGTATTTTTCTTCCGGATTGGGGTCGGTGACCCGCTGCTTTCCCCGAATATCCACGAGAATTTTAAAAATGTTGTCTTTTGATATTCCCGCATTGCGCAGGATGCGGACCGCTTCGCCGCTCTTTTCCTCGGACATGGCGATGAGGAGATGCTCGGCGCTGACATACTCGTCCTTGAGCCGGGCTGCCTCTGTCGTTGCCTGATCGATAAGCTTGTTCAGACGGGGACTGAGATAAGGTTGTCCGGCGCCGGAACCATCTACCTTCGGTAACCGCCCAAGATATGTTTTCAGGGATTCCTCGACCGCCTGCGGGTCGGCGCCCAACTTTTTCAAAATGGCCCCGGCGATTCCTTCCGGCTGGCGAACCAAAGCCAGCAGCAGATGTTCGACGTCGATAATCTGGTGTCCATACGTATTGGCCAAGGTCTGTGCTTCCTGAATGGCCTCCTGGACCTTGATCGTCATTTTATCAAATCTCATTTACATCCTCCCTTAATCTATGGGTTTTTCAATGGTGACGAAGATTTTACCATTCTTGAAAATGCTCACGTTTCCTGTCGATTCGGACAGGACAATGGCCGTGGCATTAGTAATACCGGTGATACCCGCAGCGGCGATATGGCGGCTGCCAAGACCTTGAGGGAAATCCTTGTTTTCCAGGGCGGCGCTTAAATGACGGCCTGCGGTGATAATCGTTCCGTCTTCCTTGATTACAAAGGCGCCGTCGATGGCGGAGAATTCCTTGAGGGTTTCCTTCAATTCCGGGTTCAGGACATTTCGCTCGGCTTCTGAATAGCCCATGAAGGGATTGATAATCATCTGCCGTGAGAGCTGGAGAACCCGGTCATGGTCCCCGATAATAAAACTGGTGCCGACTTTGCGGCCTTCCCGCCCCTGGGCGGCCAGTTCGATCGATAAGTTGAGAATAGCCCCAAAGACCTCCGGATAAACCTTTTCGGTAAGGTTCACCAAATGTTCAGAGGTAAGGATTTCAAACTCCCTTCCCACATCAATGACAAAGATGCTGTCCACATAGCCGAACCTGGGAACGCCGCTCAGACAGACGACCTTGTCGCCTTTCTTGAAAAGGCCGATAGCTATTCCCTTGGTAATGGCGATCTTGATCTGGCCCACGCGGGTAAGATTGACGTTGGGAACATTAAGGGTGATACAGACGCCTTCAAATCGCTCTGGAACATGCCCATCTTTTGTCACGAGAATCAGATCGAAACCCGGAAGCGTCTCTTTGCAGAGGGGGAGTTCCGAAGCGGCGTCGGCATACATAAGCAGCGCCCGTGCTTCCACTTCCTGTGCGATCCGGCATCCAAAATCCAGTATGGCTTTTTGTATCGTTGTCATGTCCCGCCCCCATTGCTATTTATATTCCGCCGTAAATTAACCACCTTAAGCATTGATGTCAAGGCATGACCGGCATGAGAAAAAAACCTTGACAGAGGTCCTAAAGCAGACTATAGGATGCAACCTTCTGTAATTACTTGAATATGAGGATTAACCCTTTGAATTTTCCAGCCCTTACCGGCACGCTTGATCGCTATATTGCAGAAATCAATCAATTCCCTCTCCTTACTCCGGAGGAGGAATTCGCTATTGCCGTCCGTCTGAAGAAATTTAACGATATGGCGGCGGCGGAAAAACTCGTTGTGTCCAACCTGCGCTTTGTCGTCAAGGTTGCCCATGAATATCGTAATTACGGGATCAAGTTAGCCGACCTTATCCAGGAAGGGAACATCGGTCTGATGCATGCGGTCAAGAAGTTCGATCCCTACAAAGGTTATCGACTCATTTCCTATGCGGTCTGGTGGATCAGGGCGTATATGCAGAATTATATCATTAAAACCTGGAGTCTGGTCAAGATCGGTACAACCCAGGTCCAGCGAAAATTGTTTTTCAAATTGGGGCAGGCCAAAAAAAAGCTGGAGGTCCTCTCGCAGAAGAATCCCGAATTTGGTGAGATAGCAGCGTCCCTCGGCGTCAAATCAGGCGAAATCCAAGAAATGGATTTGCGGATGACTAACCGGGACGTTTCACTGGATGCCTACATAAACGATGACAGTGGAGCCACGCACATCGACTATCTCACTTATGAGGGTGAGAATCAGGAAGCGGCCCTTATCAAGAAAGAAGAGACGGAGATTGTATCGAGACACATAGCCGGGGCCTTGGCCAAATTGTCGGAAAAAGAAGAATTTATTATCAAACAACGTGTGATGGCGGACAATCCCATGACGCTTCAGGAGATCGGCGACCGATACAAAATCACCCGGGAGCGGGCGCGGCAGATCGAGAAGCAGGCCTTGAAAAAACTTCGCCTGTTCATCCCTTATACAGGCGAAACGCCTCCGCTTCTGGAAAACTGACAAACTCTTACTCTTCAACCCGGGCAAGATTCTCAAAGGACGTATATTTTTCAAGAAAGGCCAGTTTCGCTATTCCGATGGGACCATTCCGCTGCTTGGCGATGATGATCTCAGCGATTCCCTTTTCGGGATTGTCTTCCGCCTTGTTATAAACTTCATCCCGGTAAATGAAGGCGATGACATCGGCATCCTGTTCGATGGCCCCCGATTCCCGCAGATCCGCCATTTGGGGGCGGCGATTGGTGCGAACCTCTACCTGCCGGTTGAGCTGGGAAAGGGCGATTACCGGGACATTCAATTCCTTGGCAAGGGCCTTCAGGGAGCGGCTGATTTCTGAGATTTCCTGTTCCCGTGAGTCTTTCTTGCTTCCGCTCCTCATCAACTGTAGATAATCTATAATGACCAGACCGAGACCATGTTCCGCTTTAAGACGTCGCGCTTTAGCCTTCATTTCCAGGACGGTAATTCCCGCAGAGTCATCGATGAATATGGGAGCCTCGGAAAGGCTGCCTGCCGCTGTGGTCAGTTTTGGCCAGTCCGTTTCCCCGAGAAATCCCTTGCGAATCCTTTGGGAATCGACTTTGGCCAATGAGGCGAGCATACGCATGGCGATTTGCTCCTTGGCCATTTCCAGCGAGAAAAGGCATACCGGGATAGATCTTTGCGTGCTTACATACTGGGCGATATTGAGGGCAAAGGCCGTTTTACCCATGCTGGGCCGACCGGCAATGATGATCAGGTCGGCGTTTTGCAGTCCCGAGGTCAGATCGTCAACCTTATCAAAGCCCGTGGGAACCCCGGTTACCAGTTCCTTGCGGGCATAGAGATCTTCGATGGTTCGAAAACTGTCCTTGATAATCTCTTTGATCGGGGAAAAATCACGACGGATCTT
>JAPLJZ010000218.1 GCA_026388335.1 Deltaproteobacteria bacterium | reverse complement strand
CGATCGTTCATAAAGAAACCTGCATAAACGTTGGCAAGGCTTAAAAGCATTGCCGAACTGCTCTGCCCCTCCTGCATCAAACCGGTGATGACCTTGTGGAATTTATCGATGTCGCTAAGAAGGATCTGGGTGTAGATGTCTTCCTTGCTCTGGAAGTATAGATAGACCGAACCTTTGCTCAGTTCCGCCTTTTTGGCAATGCTCTCCACGGTGACATTCTTGAAGCCCTTATCGAAGAAGAGCTTCCGAGCAGCTTTGAGGATCGCATTCTTCCGATTTTCTTTTTCTCTTTTTCTTCGCTCTTCAAGTCCCACTGGTAATGTCCTCTGTTCCGTGACTTTTAACCAGAAATTGAACTATGGTCAAATACTGACCGATGGTCATGAACTGGATACAGAACTTTTTGATGCATGTCAAGATATTTTATCGTCTTATGAATATTTTTTTAGATCAGGAGTGAAATGGCTCTAAATTAAGGTGCTAGATGCATTATTCACTACACGGGAACTCTTGCCGGTCTTGCTGTTCCGGAATGGGACAATCGTTTCGTCATTCGGAATTTAAACTGGTGAAGGCAAGACGCGCCGCCATTACGCCGGTGCGGAGTGGAGTCTGATGCAAATAATCAACGAGCGTTTCCGGAGAAATAACCACTTGTCCCGCTTGCTGAGAGGCATGAAGCAAGTGGAGCTGTTCGCCCAGCCAGACGGCGATCCCGACGTGACATACATCGAGGCCTTCCTGATCGGTCGTAATGGACAGGATGTCCCCTTCCTCGATTCCTTCTTCCCAGCGGGTGATCTCTCCTTTCGGCAGGAGATGCCGGGGAGTCTCGGAAAGCAGTCTTTCGATGGCGGTCATTTGCCGGCAGGCGGCAGGGTCCTGCAGGGGAGGATAGAGCTCAGAGTGAGTCGTCATGAAATTCAGTTTTTCCCGGAAAGACATTCCCCCTAACGCCTGGGTTATATCCCGGATCAGCCCACCCCTTTCGTTGTTTTGAAGCCAGTCGGAGAAATAGTGGAGCCGCGAAGGATAACCGGCAATCACTCCGTCCCGGTAACGCAGGGATTGGAGGATGGCCGCATAGTCAGCGAAACGGTCTTTCCCTGTGTGGCGCATGATCGCCAGGGCGCAGCAATTCTCAACCAGGGTAAAACAGTCGAAGGCGCGAAGATTGATAATGAGGCCCTCCGGCCCGGAAGCGTCGAGGGTCTTTGCTGCATAGGGGGCGCCTAAGAAATAGCGACCTGCCCGTAGGAATATGTCTCCCGGAGCGTCCTTCGTCGCTTGCTCCTGCCGGTCCGCGCTGATGAAACTATGAAATATTTCCAGGTCTTTTGGATTAACCATAACTGTTTTCCCGCTTCTTGTTTCCCGGCTGCTCCAGAACGGCCGGGATGAAGGTCAAAAGATCCTCCACGACGCCCAGGTGGGCGACCTGGAATATCGCGGCGTTTTTATCCCGATTGACGGCGATGATGCAACGGGAATTCCGCATCCCCGCAAGGTGGGGCATGGCCCCCGAGATGCCGCAGGCGATGTAAAGGGGCGGGGCGATTGTCCGCCCGGTCATGCCGATCTGACGCCGGTGTTCCATCCAGCCGAGATCACAGACGGGCCGGGAGCAACCGACGGCCGATTTCGGAAAAACCCCGGCCAGACGTTTGATCAGGTCTATATTTTCTGCGGCCCCAATTCCCTTACCGGCGGCGACAATTACCTCGGCCTCGGAAAAATCATACGCCGTTTCCGGGGCCGGCAATCTCCCCAGTGGTTTGGTCCGGAGAGCTTTGGCCGGTACGGAGAGGAAAGAAACATGGGGTGGGCGGCCCCTATTGCCCACTGATCTTGCTTCGGCAAACGACGCTGCTGCTTCCGTTCCTTTGGCTTCCGGCAGGATGGTCAGGACGACGGGCCGTTTTTCAGGGAGGATTTCCATCTGCCATTGCCCTTTTAAGAAAGAGCGTTTAAAGAAGAAGTTCCCTGCGTCCAGGCGAAAGCCCTCAACGGCGCCAATCAGGGAAGCCCCCAAGTGGATAGCCAAGCCCGGTCCATAGTCCCAGCCCCGGGAGGTATGGGGAACGCATATGAAGCGGGGATTGATCTCCTTGCAAACGGGGGACAGGGCGGCCATCCATGCCTCGGCGCTATAGGCAGACAGGTGATCGCCGACCAAAACGGCCACGTCGCATCCGGCTGCCGCCGCAATCTCCTCGGCCTCCGGATTTGCGATCCCGTCGGGTACAAGGACGAGCATGTCTTCACCGGCGGACTCCGCCAGGCGTCCGGCAAAGGACATTACTTCCCGGCTGGCCGTTGACAATCCATCCGCTGATACTTCCGCAATGACGACTATTCCCGCTTTCATGGGCCAAGAAATCCCTTCTGCCGGCAGAAATCCAGAAACTGCCTGGCCTTTTCGATGGGAGTGCCTTCGATGAAGGTGCAGGTTGCGGAACTTTCGGTTCGGGAAACACTAACGATGCGTTCCCGGGGGGCGGGGAGAAGGAGGGCCGCGTCCATGGTTACGATCTCCTGCGTCCGGGCCCGCAGGACATGGGACAGGGCAGGGTAGCGGGGACGGTTGATGCCCGATTGGATGGTGAGGACCGCGGGGAGATTAATTTCATAGGCGGTCCTTTCTCCCCCATCTTCCTCCCGCTCGACATAGACCGGCCCCCGGGGCGACAGGAGGCGCTCGCTGATTACAGCGGTGGCACAGGGCATATCTAACAGCGCGGCGATAAGTTGCCCCGTCTGTCCATTCATGCCGTCTTCGGCCATGACGCCGGTGAGGATCAAATCGTAATCTTTATCCCGGAGGTAGCCGGCGATGATGGACGCAATTTCATAAGGAGTCAGGGGAGCGGGGCGGTCGAGGTGAAGGAGGGTCGCATTGTTCGCTCCCATCTCCAGCGCCCTGAGCAACACCTGCCGACAGCGCTTTGGTCCCAAGGAAAGGACGTCAACTGTTACGTCTGTAAAAGACTCCCGAATGCGCAGGGCCTCCTCGATGGCGTATTCATCGAAGGGATTCAACCGGTAGCAGTTGTCATCAGGCGACGGCATTGTGAAGGGGAAAGTGCCCTCATCCCCGCCCTTGATTTCAGGCCGATCGGGCAATTCCGCAAGCTCCGGGGCGAGGATCTGTTTGATGCAGACTACAATTTTCACGCTGAGATAGCTTTCCTGAGTTTCAAGTTGATTCTTGGCATTGTCACCGCTCACCTCGTCAATCCATAAGGCCGTATTTTTTTAGTTTCAGATGGAGCGTGCGGCGGGTGACGCCTAAGCGCCGGGCCGCCTCGCTTTTATTGCCCTTGGCGTCTTCAAGAGTTCGGATAACGGCATCTTTTTCTACTTCGTCGAGGGAAGAGGACCGTTTCCCGCCCGGAGACGAATCACCATCTGAGGTATCATCCGGCCCGGTTGCGATAACCAGGGAAAGTTCCGTTTCCTCCAGATAGTCCGAACGGGACAATACCACCCCTCTCTCGACGGCGTTCATCAATTCCCGGACGTTTCCCGGCCAGGGATAATGGCGGAGGCGATCCATGGCCTGAGGGGAAAAGCCCTTGATGCGCTTGTGATTCTTCTGGGCGAAATGGGTAAGAAAATGCTGGGCCAGGATGGGGATGTCCTCCGCACGTTCCCGCAGGGGCGGCGCCAGGAGGGTAACGACATTCAGCCGGTAAAAGAGATCTTCCCGGAAACGGCCGGCGCCGATTTCCTCTGCCAGGTCGCGGTTGGTGGCAGCGATGACCCGGACATCCACCTTAACGGCTTCATTACCTCCCACCCGGGTTATTTCCCTTTCCTGAAGGACTCGAAGAAGTTTTACCTGCATGGCCAGAGACATTTCGCTGACCTCGTCAAGAAAGATCGTCCCACCGTCGGCCTGGCGGAATTTCCCTTCCTTGCGCCGGTCAGCCCCGGTGAAGGCCCCTTTCTCATGGCCGAAAAGTTCCGATTCCAGGAGGGTTTCCGTGATGGCGGCGCAGTTGATCTTTACGAACGGTCCCTCCCGGCGCCGACTGTTGAAATGGATGGCCCCGGCGATCATCTCCTTCCCCGTTCCCGATTCGCCGGTAATGAGGACCGTCGCCTCAGAAGGGGCGACTTGGGCGACGGTATCGAGAAGCCTCACCATGACGGGGGCGCTGCCGATAAGGTTCCGACGGTCAAAGCGGCTGCCCAGGCTTTCTTTCAGCAGGGCGTTTTCCTCTTTGAGTTGACGGTGTTCCATGGCCCGCTCCATTTTGAGACGCAGTTCATCAAAATCGAGGGGTTTGGGCAGATAATCGTAGGCCCCTTTCTTGACAGCTTCCACAGCCGTTTCCAGGGAGGCGTAGGCCGTCATGATCATCACGGGAATGGCGGGATTGAACGCCTTGATTTCGACCAGGGCCTCCAGGCCGGAAACCTTGAGCATCCGAATATCCATGAGGATCAGGTCAAAGGGTTTGTCACGAACGGCGGCAATTGCCGTTTCGCCGTCATCGGCCTCATGGATCAGATATCCCCAGCCGGACAGCAGGGTTCTCAGCATGGTGCGGTGGGCGCGGTCGTCGTCCACCACGAGGATAGTGCGTTTTGTTTTCATGATTTCCCCTGTTAGTTTCTTTCTTCACTCCCGCCGGGCAGCAGGATCGTCGCCCGCGTTCCCTTCCCCGGTTCGCTTTCCAGCTTTATCTCACCATGATGAGCCGTCAGGATCTTCTGGACAATGGCCATGCCGAGGCCGGTTCCCGACGGTTTCGTCGTGAAATAGGGATCGAAGATGTGTCCTAAATCTTCCGTGGCGATGCCGGTCCCGGTGTCGGTGATTTCGATTCGCAGCCATTGTTCGTTGACCGGTTCGGCCTTGACGGTGAGGGTTCCTCCTTTATCCATTGCCACCAGGGCGTTGAGAAAGAGATTGAGGAAGACCTGCTTCATTTTGTCTTTATCGAAGGATATATCAGGCAGGGCCGTCAGTTCATTCCGCAGTGCAATTTCCTTTTCTCTCATTTCCCCGGCGATGATCTTCAGGACGTCTTCGACAAGGGCGGCTATGGAGCCTTTTTCAAGATGCAGGGTCGTGGGGCGGGCGAATTCCAGCAGTTGTCCGATCACTCGATTGAGCCGTTCCACCTCGCCGACCATAATTTCTGCGGTTTCCAGGTCTGCCGGTATCTCCCGGTATCTTTCCTTGAAGTAGGTGGCAAAGCCCTTGATGGAACTGAGGGGATTGCGGATTTCATGGGCCACGCCGGCAGCAAGGCTTCCCAGGGCGGCCAGATGCTGGGTGCGGGCGATCTCCCCCTTAAGGGCCTGGAGGTCGGAAATGTCCCGGAAGAGAATTACGACCCCGAGGATCTCTCCCCGGGGATCCTGCAGACGGGAGGCGATAATCTCCAGAGGAACCGTCCGTCCGTTCCGAAGGGGGCAGTCCATTTCCTTGGCGATAAATTCCTGTCCTTCGGCAAGGCTGCCGATGATTTCGAGGCAGGCCGGCGGCAGGATTGCCGCGGCTGCCCGTTCCCTGGCCTCGCTGACGGGGAGCGCCAGAATGGCGGAAGCGGTCTTGTTGAAGGCGATGATCTTTCCATAGGGATTGATCACTACCAGTCCCATGGGCATGTTTTCCATTAGGTGATCGGAGAAGGCCTGAACCCGGGACAGGGATTTTCTGGTTGCCTTATAACCCTGGGCCAGAAGGAGGGAGATGACGCCAGAAAGACCTACGCCGATGAGCACCACGGCCATCCAGATGGTATGTTCCTCGTCGGCCTTTCGGGCGGCAAGGACGGGGCCCATGTCCATACCCACAAAGATCACGAATCCCGGAGAGTCGGCATGGTTTTTTCTTCCCTCCCAGACGGTGAAAGGTTCCAGTGTGGGGGCGAAGCGCCGGTAAACCTCAAAGGTGTCGGCACCGTCCGTATTGGCGACCTGCCGCCACTGGATTGTTTTTGTGGTTGCGAGACGGTTGAGATCGAGATCGGTTCCGTAGAAGTCGCCAATGCGATAAGGGTCGCTGTCGGCCAGGATCGTCCCGGCGCCGTCGGTGATGATGAAGTAATCAATGCCCGGTTGCTGGGCCGTTTCGATGAGCAATTTCTGAAGTTGAAAGGCGTCCCACCGCAACCCGGCACCAGTCCGCGCCCCCGCCTCGAAGGAGCGAATCAGGGCCTCCCCTTTTTCCAGGAGGAGGCGCGTTGTCTCGGTCTTCTGCCGGTTGAGGCTTTGCATGGTCATCACGGCAAAAAGTGGAATCAGCAGGATCGCCGCCCCGATGATGATCCACGGAGGGATAAAGGCCCACGACCAGCGGTGTTTCATGGATTGTTTCGCTTTCATGGTTGACGACTCCATAAATAATGAAGGCGGATACTTTTTAGGCAACTGGATACCACAATTGGATACTTATTAGCCAGTTTTTTCCGTTTCTAAAAATCAAGAATAATGAAAAAAGATATTACCACCAATATATCCTGTAAAGTTGAATAGTTACAAATAAATTGCGAGTTTGGCACGGTGGTTGCTCAATGTACAGGCAAAGAGAAAAGAGACCTTCAAACAAAGAAATGAAGTGAACAAAAAATAACGATAGATCAACAATTGAATTGAAAGGAGAAAGGTTATGAAAAAGGTAGTGTTAACACTTATGGCGGTCCTGGTGATCGTGGCCCTCACGACAACGTCCTTCGCTTACGGCTGGGGACATGGTATGCGGGACGGCAGGGGGCCCGGTTATGGTAACTGCCAGAGCGGTGATTTGCAGGGATTGGCTGCTCTGAACCTGACGGCGGATCAGGAAGCCAAAATAAAGTCCCTGCGCGAGGCCCAGTTGAAGGAAGCCAAGCCGCTTCAGGACAAGATGTTCAGCAAGCGCGGCGAATTGAGGCTCCTGTGGCTCCAGCAGAATCCCGATAAGGAAAAGATTGTAGCCGTACAAAAGGAAATCCGGAGTCTGCGGGACCAGTTACAGGATAAGCAGACGAATCATCGTCTGGCCGTCCTCAAGGTCCTTACCCCGGAGCAGCAGACCAAGGTCCAGGCCTTTGGCGCGGGAAGAGGTTTCGGCAAAAGCAGAGGGTTTGGTTCCGGTGGCGGATGCGGCGGCTATGGCCCCGGCCCCAGAGGCAACTGATATAAAGAGATAGTCAACATAAAGCATAAAAAACCCCGGGGCAGCAAAAATGTCCCGGGGTTTTTTATTGCCTCCCCGTCGTATCCTGGAGGATCAGGGTGCTAAAATGGAGTTTATGACCTGGCGAGATGAATTGAGGATAAAAAATATTATTTGTCAGGCATTTTTTCCTTTTATTGGCATTAAATGTGTGTATTAGTATAAATAAATTAGTAATGTGATAGCTTGAAGACGACAATATATCGAACAAAAAAAAGATAAAAAAATCGTGAATTTGCCCTTGACACAAGACTTTTGCTCTTTTATAATGCGCCGCAAGAAAGTAATAAGTATTTATGAGGAAGGTTGGACCGTAAAGGGCGGTTGTAAACAAAACAAAAGGAGGAAGGACATGAACAAGGGAGATCTGGTAAACGCGGTGGTAACGGTGGTAGGGAAGAAAAAAACGGCGGAAGAAGCGGTCAATTGTGTTCTTGAGACCATTACTGGAGCCTTGAAAAAGGAAGAGTCTGTTACTCTGGTTGGTTTCGGAACCTTCAAGGTCACGAAAAGGGCGGCCCGGACCGGTAGGAATCCTCAGACCGGCAAGGCCATCAAGATCAAGGCCAAGAAAGTTCCCAAGTTTGCTGCCGGCAAGAAACTGCGGGACGCTGTAGCGGCGGCGAAGAAGTAGTTACGCCTTAATATTTTCAGGAAAAGCCTCCAAGCATTGATCGGGTTGGGGGCTTTTTTGTTTTCTGTCTGTTCCCTGTTGACCATCTGATCATCATTTTAAAAATAATGCCCAGAGGACAGCGTACACAAGGGCAGGCAGCAGATTGCCGATGCGGATTTTGACCATATTGAGAAGGTTGAAGCCGATGGCGACGATGAGCAACCCCCCCGTGGCGGTGATGGCGCCGAGGACCGCCGGCTGTTGAAGAAAGGCCAGTTGCGAGGCCAGCAGGGTAAGTGCCCCCTGGACGCACAACACGCTCAGGGCCGCAAAGGCGACGCCGATACCCAGGGTGGAGGCAAAGGCGATGGAGGCCACACCGTCCAGCATGGATTTGATGTACAGAGTTGTGGCGTCTCCGGTTGTCCCGTCCTGAATGGAACCCACGATTACCATCGCCCCCGTAACATAGAGCAGCGAAGTAGTTACAAATCCTTCCACAAAGGTCGATGAATCAGACCGGGCTCTTACTTTCAGCCACTCCCCCAACCTGTCCATAGCCGCCTCGATGTTTATCAGTTCCCCGGTAAGCGCTCCTATCAGCAGGCAACCGATGGTGGGGATAACGTCTTTCTCCGAGAGGGCCATTTGCAAGCCGATCAGGATGGTAGAGAGCCCCAGGCACTGCATCAGGATCGTTTTGAGGCGTTCCGGCAGACGTTTTCCCGCGGCCATGCCGATGAGGCTGCCGACAATGACGGCGCCGGTGTTGACCAGTGTTCCCTTCAAGTTAGTTTACCTTTCATTTTATTTCATCCCCCTCCCCATCATCCGGTTCCTCGTTATCCTCAATCAATGCCTCTGCGTCGGGCGTGGGCATTTCCTGGACGTTCTTGAGTCTTCTTTCGATGGACCGGGAGCGGGTGGCCGCCTTTTCAATGATATTGCTTGCCTCCTGGAGTTTCTTATGGGTCTTTTCCAATATTCCGCCGAACGTCGTAAACTCGGTCTTCACGGCCCCCAGCAGGCTCCATACGTCGCTGGAGCGCTTTTCAATGGCGAGGGTGCGGAACCCCATCTGTAGGCTGTTCAGGAGGGCGGCCAGGGTCGTCGGTCCCGTGATTACGACCTTGAAATCCCGCTGGAGGGTCTCAACGAGACCGGTACGACGCAGGACTTCCGCATACAGTCCTTCCGCAGGGAGAAACATGATGCCAAAGTCTGTAGTGTTAGGGGGGTCGAGATATTTGTCCCGGATGTTTTTCGCCATTTCCCGGACGGTCCGGTCCAACTGTCTGGCCGCTTCTTCCACCGAGGCGGGATTCCCCTGCTCCTGGGCTTCAAGCAGCCGCAGATAATCCTCTTGGGGAAATTTGGCGTCCAGGGGCAGCCAGACCACATGAGACCGGTTTTCGTCTTGCCCCGGCAGTTTTATGGCAAACTCGACCCGGTTCGCAGAATCCTGCTTGGTAGCGACATTGACGGCGTACTGTTCCGGGCTCAGGATCTGCTCCAGGAGGCTGCCCAACTGGATCTCTCCGAAGGTCCCTCGTGTCTTAATATTAGTCAGGACTTTTTTTAGATCCCCTACGCCGGCAGCCAGGGTCTGCATCTCCCCCAATCCCTTTTGTACCATTTCCAGACGTTCACTGACCAGGCGGAAGGATTCGCCGAGGCGCTTTTCCAGAGTATCCTGGAGCTTCTCGTCTACCGTCGCTCGAATCAGTTCCAGTTGGCGGTTGTGGTCCTCCTGAAGGTTCCTCAGATGGAGAACGACGGTTTCTAATATCTTGTCGAGCTTTTGAATGTTCTGGCTTGTGAGGGTGGTCAGTTGCTGAGAAAAGATTTCTAATTGGCCTTTTTGCGCTGCGGCATTCTCCGTGACCCTGTTGAGGAGGGATTCGTTCAAATCCTTCAGGCTTCGTCCAATCTCTTCCCGGTTTCTGGCCATGTCTTCCCGGAATGTGCGTTCCGCCCGCTCCAGATTCTTCTATTCAGGGCGATCAGCAAATAGAGGAGGGTCGTGGTCATGATATGACTCCAATCAATGAATGGTCCTGTTTAGAGGAATGTCGTCAATATTGTCAATATCTTTTACAACAGATTGGTGTGGGATTATCGTTGACTTGCTCCGGGAGTTTCGATAGCATCACTGAGTGTCTTAATAGAACGATGATTAATATTTTGAGGAGGCCTATTATACCCGCAACCGTTGATGACGTGGTCCTGGTACAGCCTAAACACGGAGGAAACCGGCGGTATTTGTCCGACGCTGCCGGGATGCCCCTGGAAGAGCTGCTGGATTTTTCCGCCAATATCAATCCCCTTGGGTTTCCGGAAGGTTTCCGGTCCCTCATCAGCAGACGGATTGAAGAAGTACTCCATTATCCTGATCCGGATTGCGCAGGTCTTGTCGGGGCCATTTCCGCCCGCTACGGGATCTCCCCGGAGGAGATCGTCCTCGGCAACGGTTCCACGGAGATCCTTTACGCCCTCCCCAGGGCGCTGCCGAAAGCGCGAGCCGTTATCCCCGTCCCTTCCTATGCCGATTATGTGACCGCATCGGAACTGGCAGGCATGCCGGTGGAGAAGGTTTTTATCGGTGAAGATAATGGCTTCTCGCTGGAAATCGCCGACCTCGAAAAACTTCTGCATGGCGATGAAATCGTTTTCCTCGGCCAGCCGAATAACCCCACCGGTCTTATCTGCGCTGCCGAAGCGATCCGGGCGACAGCCCGGAGACATCCTGCGAGTCTTTTCGTCGTTGATGAGGCCTTTGCCGATTTTGTCGCCGGCATGGACCGCTTGCTTGTGCAGCGCCCCGCGAATGTCATCGTTCTTTGTTCATTGACCAAGTTTTTCGCCGTTCCCGGTCTCCGCCTTGGCTTTGCTGCGGGCGCCATAGATGTTATCGGTAAAATAAAGAAGCTGATTCCCCCATGGTCCGTCAATGTCTTCGCCCAGGCCGTGGGCGAGGCGTTCTTGCCGGATGACGACTACCGGATACGGACCATCGGGCTTGTCAATGAAGAGCGGCGATATCTTCTTGAGGAGTTGGGGGCGATATCCGGGTTTTATGTCTATCCGGGACAGGCCAACTTTCTGCTGGTGCGGCTGGATCGCCGGGATATAGACGCCCCTGAGCTGGCCCGTCGTTTACTGAAGAAAGGGATCGCCATACGGATCTGTGATAATTTCCCCGGCCTCGACAAGCGCTTTTTCCGGATTGCCGTGCGGAACCGGGAAGAGAATGATCTGCTCCTGGATGCCCTCCGGGAAGTCCTGGCCATTCCCGCAAAAACAGTCTGCAAGGCCCGCAAGCCGGCCATCATGTTCCAGGGGACCAGTTCCAACGCCGGCAAGAGCATCCTTTCCGCCGCCCTCTGCCGGATTCTTCTCCAGGACGGCTACCGGGTGGCGCCGTTCAAGTCCCAGAACATGTCCCTGAATTCCTATGTGACCCGGGAGGGGGGGGAGATGGGACGGGCCCAGGTGGTGCAGGCCCAGGCCAGCCGCCTCGATCCCGATGTCCGGATGAATCCGATCCTCCTCAAGCCGAGCAGCGACACGGGAGCCCAGGTGATCGTCATGGGGAAGCCCGTGGGGAATATGGATGTGAACGCCTATATCAATTATAAGCCGGAGGCCTTTGCTGCGGCGCAGGCTGCTTTTGACTCCCTGGCGGAGGAATACGACGCGATTGTACTGGAAGGGGCCGGAAGCCCCGCCGAGGTGAACCTCAAGCATCACGATATCGTCAATATGGCGATGGCACGTTATGCCCGGGCAACCGTCCTCCTGGTGGGCGATATCGACCGGGGCGGCGTTTTTGCCTCCTTTGTGGGGACAATGGAAGTGCTGGCGGAATGGGAACGGAGGCTGATCGCCGGATTTGTAATCAACCGTTTTCGGGGCCAGGAAGTCCTGCTCAAGGACGCCATCGACTATACGCAACGCCACACGGGAAAGCCAACCTTCGGCGTAGTTCCCTATATCCACCGCCTCGGGCTGCCGGAGGAAGACTCGGTGACCTTCAAAAGCGGCCTGCTGGACACGGCGCCCCGGGAGGGAGAAGCGGTTGATATTGCCGTCGTGGACCTGCCCCATATCTCGAATTTTACCGATTTCGATCCTTTCCGGATTGAACCGGATGTTTCTCTGCGCATCGTCAGATCAGCTCAGGAGATCGGGAATCCCGACGCCCTGATCCTGCCGGGAAGCAAGAACGTCATCGCCGATATGGCCTATTTGGAAAACAATGGTCTGTCCCGGGAAATCAGACGCCTTGCCGGTGAGGGAAAGACGGAATTAGTGGGGATTTGCGGCGGGTTTCAGATCCTCGGCCGCGAGATCGACGATCCCCACGGTCTTGAATCCAAAGGAGAAACAACCCCGGCGCCCTCCGGTTCGCTGAATTTTACTTCACCCACTTTAACATCTGCCGGGAAAAAGTCTGCCGGAAAGACCCCGGTATGCCTAGGCCTCCTCCCCGTGACGACAACCCTGGCCTGGGAGAAAACCCTGAAATGCGTAAAAGGAAGGCATGCAGAATCGGGGCTGCCCGTGAAGGGTTATGAGATTCACCACGGCCAAACGGCAGGCGCGGGAAACCACCCGGCCTTTTTCCGGGAAGACGGGGAAATAATCGGGGTTCAATCGCCTGACGGCCGCATCTGGGGGACTTACCTCCACGGGGTCTTCGACGACGACGCCTTCCGGCGCTGGTTCATCGACCGGCTCCGCCGCCGTCGCTCATTGGTGCCGCTGGGAAAGATCCTCGCCGTCTATGACCTGGAACCGGCCTTCGACCGCCTGGCCGAGATCGTCCGGCGCAGCCTCGACATGGAAAAGATATACCGCATCATGGGATTGAAATAGTGAAACCAAATGCGCCCCGCATAGTGCTATTTACCGGCGACGGCAAGGGCAAGACCACCGCGGCCTTAGGGATGGTCCTGCGCGCCAGTGGTCATGACCTGAAATCCCTTATCGTTCAGTTTATCAAGGCCGCCGGGGAAACGGGGGAACTTAGCGCCTGCCGTCATCTACCCGGGGTGGAGATCGTTCAGGCCGGCCTGGGATTTATCCCCGATAAAACCAGCCCTGCATTCGCGGCGCATCAACAGGCGGCCCAGGAGGGTCTTAATAAGGCGACGGCGGCAATTGCTGACCGCAACTATGACCTGGTTGTGCTGGATGAGATCTGCCTGGCTGTCACAAAAGGCCTCTTAACCGAGGAGGCAGTCATAGAGTCAATACATAAGTCCGGTCCGGAGGTGGTTATCGTCATGACCGGTCGCCAGGCCCCGGCAGGTCTGATTAGCCTGGCCGATACAGTAACGGAGATGACCATGATCAAGCATGGATACGTTGCCGGCTGGCCCGCTCAGAAAGGCGTCGAGTTTTAGGTAATCAAGCCGGGAAGGTGAAATGAAGAGGCCGTTCCTATTATTCAATTTACTGATCATCGTGTTTACCCTGGCCTGCCCCGTTTGTGGCGGGTCTGCTTCCAGGAATGATTCGGGGGATTTCGATTTCTATGTCCTTGCCTTGTCCTGGTCCCCCGATTTCTGTGCCGGGTGGGGTGGCACAGATTACGAGCAGTGCGGCCCGGGAAGAAATCCCGGTTTTGTCCTCCACGGGCTTTGGCCCCAGTATCAAAAGGGCTTTCCTCAGAATTGTTCTTCCGTCCCGTTCCCGTCCCCTCTCAAACGGGAATTCCCCGGCCTGTTCCCCAATGACCGCCTCTATGCCCATGAATGGCGTCGTCATGGAACCTGTTCCGGCCTTTCGCCCCGGGAGTATCTTTCCGTGGCGCAGAAACTCAAGCAGGCCGCCCCGCTACCACCGCGATACCGTTATCTGCGTGAACCAGTCCGCACGACCATGGCGGCCCTCAAGAAGGAATTCAAGGTGGTGGACGCCGGCCTGCCGGATACAGGCATGGCTGTGTTCTGTTCCGGATCGGGCCGTTTTTTGAAGGAAGTATTTCTCTGTTATAGCCCCCAGGGGAAGCCGGCGGCCTGTAGCTCCGAAATCCTGTCCAAAAGTGCCCGGAGCTGCCGCCAGAGCGACTTTCTGATCCGCCCCGGCCGTTGACCCATTGACCCATTGAACTATTGAAACTTATTCGGTTCTTTTGTACCTGAGAAAAAGCGATTATCTTGAATGGTTGAATCCACCGTCTCTTAAAGGTACATAATTTACCCCGGACTCAACTTTTTTTATAACAAAGTTTGTCATCCTATGTTATCGTGTAGACCAAAGGAGGAGATAAAATAATGAATATTTCACTTACGCCACAACTTGAAACACTGGTGAAAAATAAGGTGGAGAGCGGGCTTTATGGTTCCGCAAGCGAAGTTATGCGCGATGCCTTGCGCCTTCTTGAAGAACGAGACCGGAGACATTTCTTGCGTGTTGAAGAACTTAGGGCCGAAATCAAGAAAGGCTTGGATAGCGGCGAGTCAACACCTTTAGACGTGAGAACCATCAAGGCACGAGGTCGTAAACGGCTTGATGCGCAACAAAACGTCAACCTCGACTAAAATGCAAGACTTCAATCCGTTATCAATAAGGCTTTGCATTTCCCTCTTTTAAAAAAAAGAATAGTGTTATGATGACAATTAAATTGTCGGGGGAAAGCAGGACACTTGGAAGAACCATGACATCTACAACCTTTAAAGGAGATTATCATGAACAAATACGAGATCGCTGTTGTCGTTGGAAGCCTTCGTAAGGATTCATTCAATCGCAAGCTGGCTAATGCCATTGTAAAGTTCGCGCCACCGGAGTTTTCGTTCAAGGAGGTGCAAATCAGTGACCTGCCGCTTTATAACCAGGACGACGACGCGAACCAGGCCGAGTCCGTCAAGCGTCTGAAGAACGAAATCAATGGTGCCCAGGGCATTTTGTTCGTTACACCCGAATACAACCGTTCGATGCCTGGCGTGCTCAAGAACGCAATCGACCACGCTTCGCGTCCTTATGGCCAAAATGTTTGGGCAGGTAAGCCTGCCGGTATTGTGGGCGCTTCAATCGGCGTCATCGGCACGGCTATGGCACAACAGCATTTGCGTTGCGTTTTAGCGTTTCTGGACGTACCGACACTTAGCCAACCCGAAGCATTCATCCATGCAAAGGATGGGTTGTTTGACGAGGCCGGTAACATCGGTGCCGACAGCAAACAATTTTTGCAGAACTGGATGGACAGGTACGTAGCATGGGTGAAAAAGCACGCGGCCTGATGTTGTAAAGGAATACACACATCAGAGAGGGAGACGGAC
>JAPLJZ010000005.1 GCA_026388335.1 Deltaproteobacteria bacterium | reverse complement strand
TGCGAGGGGACCATGATGACGTTCGGTTCCATGTCCAGCGTCAGCACCACATTGACGAACTGGCCCGGCCAGAGCCGCTTTTCCCGGTTCGCAAAGGTCCCCTTGAGGGTGATCATGCCTGTTGCCCTGTTAACCGCGTTATCAACGAAGGTGAGTTCCCCTTTTTCGGGACGTCCATCCCCGGGGATTACGGCATCGGTGGGGAGCTGCCGCCGCGCCTGATAGGTCTTGATTCTCGCCAGTTCCTTTTCGGGAACGGTGAAGGTAACATAGATGGGCTGTATCTGATTGATCACGACTACTTCCACATCGTTTAGCTTGACGATGTTTCCCCGGTTTACCCTCAACGATCCCGTCCGGCCGTCAATGGGGGAATGGACAGAGCAGTACTGAAGCTGGACGCGGTTGCTTTCCACAAGGGCCTTATTGGCGTTCACCGTCGCTTCCATGGCGGCCAAGTTCGTTTTGACTTGGTCGTATTGTTGTTTTGCCACGTATCCTTTTTCCACCAGGAAGGCGTAGCGGATCGACTCTTGCCGGGCATTTTGCATATGGGCCGTGTCCCTGGTCAGGTTAGCCTCCGCCTGCTTCAACATCTCTTCATAGGTGCGGCAGTCCAGCTTGAACAGGGGGTCGCCCTTTTTCACGTCCTGGCCCTCTTTGAAATAGACCTGGGTAATCTGCCCCGTGATCTGGGTTTTTACGGAGATGGTCTGATAGGGCTCGACAGCGCCGATCGCCTCAATCTGTATGGGGATGGTCTTCTGGATAGCCGCGGCCACAGTGACCGGAACGGGACGTTTGGCAGGTGGCGATTTTGGCGATGAACAGGCAAAAAGGAAGATCAACAGAGCTGCCGGCAAGACCAGTATTCTGATAACAGGATTTCTAAGTTGTGCAGATCCCCACACCGTGATTTCTATCAAGGCTTTCTTTTTGGCTGCTTATCAAACTTGTTTTTTGACTTTTGTTTCTCTTTTTCGGCACTCTGTTTCTGACCCTTTTCCTTGTCTTTCTTACCGCCTTTGTCTCCCATTAAGTCCTCCCTTTTCCTTTTTTTCAAGACATCTTCTCGTAGCGTGGTTTCTGTTGCAGCCACAGTACACTCTTCAATATTAATTGTGACCTTGCATACTTTTCAAAATCCGTCAATGAACTCATGGTAAGAGGAAGTTGTCATGAAATGCGTCTTTATTTGTCGCAGAATGCATTTCGCCCGGCAACCGCCCTATTTATCGCCCATTTATCGAGATGGCATCGTCTACTTTTTTTTCTTGTTCTGTAGGCGCTTCTGAAACAGCTCGCCTAAGCTGCCAAAGCCACCGGAAACACCCTCCACTGCCTCTCCCGACTCGGGGATATAAGACCCCTCTTCTTCCGACGGGGTTTCAAGTGACAGGGAGATCTTGCGCTTTACCGGATCAACGGCAAGCACATACGGTTCTACCACTTGACCTACCTCGACCACCTCTTTGGGGTGATTAATGCGCTTTCCCGCCCCTAGGTTGGAGATATGGATCAAGCCGTCTATCCCCGGCGCCAGATTAACGAAGGCGCCAAAGGTGGTAAGCCTAACGACAGGCCCCTTCACCCTGCTGCCTGACGGGTACACCGCAGCAACGGTCTCCCAGGGATCGGACTGCAGGGCCTTAAGGCTCAGGGTCAGGCGACCCTTCTCCCAATCAAGGCCGATAACCCTTACCTTTACCTCCTGACCGGGAGCTAAGATATTTTCGGGCTTCTCCGTCCTGTCCCAGGCCATCTCGCTAAGAGGGATCAAACCATCCACCCCCCCGATGTCTATGAAGGCACCGAAATTCGTCAGAGAACGAACCGTGCCGGTCAGATCCGCCCCCACAGTGAGGGTCTCCCTGATGCGGTCGGCCTGTGCTCGCCTTTCTTCCTCAAACAGGACACGTCGTGAAAGGACGACATTCTGGCTTTCTTCTTCAAATTCAACTACTTTGAAAGGGAAGGTCTGGCCGACGTAAGACTCGCTGTCCTTGTCTCGCTTCAAATCAATTTGGGAAAAAGGACAAAAGCATCTGACGCCGCCTACCATCACCTCAAATCCACCTTTCACTGCCGCTTTGACCTTTCCGGAAACCGGCAGGTTCGCCTGATGGGCATCGCGGATCTCGGCCATATCCAGGGTCGAATACCCGTGCCTAAGGGTTGTGAGTCTCTTTGCGCCGTCACGGACATGGAGAAAGTAGGCCTCTATCTCGTCGCCTTCCCGCACCGTGCAGGTCCCATCGGCACCCTTGAACTCGGCCAGCTCTATGACGCCTTCGCTCTTTTCGTCCAGGTCAACGTACACCATGTCTTTGGAAATACTTATTACGGTTGCCTTTATTTTCTGGCCGGGCTTCAGCCTCACCGGCATTTTGTTCTCTTTTTCAAACATCGCCCCAAAATCATCCTCAGGTGAAGAGGCCTCGCCTCCGACAGTCGCCGTCGTTCCAGTTCCCACTTTTTCTTCAGTCATGTTGCTGCTCCTTATTGATGTTACGCGGAAAAATCGCCTGATTTTTCCCCGCAAATAAAATTTGTTATTATTGCTACCGCCCGGTTTTGATCGACAAGACCTCCTCGGAAAACTCGGATGGCAAATCCTTCCTGCCGCCTGATTTTTCCTGAACCTTCACGCCCCGAGTCAGGCGGGACACATCCGTCGACTTTGTCATCACCCGATATACATCACCCTGGTCCGCAAGGTTAATATCCCCTAACGGCGCCGTGCTCGTATATATCGAGATACTTTCCTGACCAAAGGGAGGAGAGACCTCCAGATCAAAACGGTCGTTTCCTGAGGGGATCTCATATATGATACCACCGTTGAAATAAGTTTCGCTACGATAAGGATTAGGCAAGAGTTGAAGGAGATTGCCAGCCGTATCCTTGTATAGAATACGGGCATGGAAGGGTTTGTTGCCTTTGAGGTAAATTTTTATCTTGTCACCCTGTTTATATTCCTGCTTGTCGGTCCATAATTTCACCTTCAGCGGCGCTGCCGGGTCGTCAGCAAAGTCCTTTGTCTGCGCGGCCTTTTTCATGGATTTTTCATCGGGAACGACCTCCGCCTTGATCTTTGTCCGGTAGCATTCGCCGGCGGCGGCATCCTTGAACCAAGCCTTTTCTATCTCTTGAATGACCTTCACCGCGGCATCAGAATAGGCAGCGATGAGATCCTTTTCAACAGCCAGATCCTTCACCTGCGTTTCGCCTCTCAAATAGGTCACGGCCCGCTCCGCCGCATTCCGCTTGGCGTCAGCCATCGCCGCCTGTTCCGTCTGCTTTCTCGATTTGTCGTCTCCCATGCAGGCATTACCCTCGACATCCATAATGGTGGATTGGGCGGCGTAAAGGGGAGAGGAAAGGCAGATAAAAAGCAATAAGGCGAGAAAAGCATTCTTCATCTTGAGGGCCTCCATCTTCTTGATTATCGGTTAATGTTTTGCATATTTGCGATAATTCGTCAATCCGTACGGCAATTTTAGTTGAATATTCAACCTTTTGCCTCTTCCCAGAGACGGTCCATCGTGGCAAGGGTAGCCTCTTCCAGGCTGACGCCTTCTTCCTGCAACCGTTTTTCGATATATTGGAACCGTTTCAGGAATTTGCCCGTGGTCCGACGCAGTGCTTCTTCGGCCCGAACATCGGCAAATCGGGAAAGGTTGACAACGGAAAAGAGGAGATCCCCGATCTCTTCCTCCATGCCGTCCTGATCTTTCAGCCGGATGGCTTCTTTGAGTTCCTGAAGTTCTTCTTCGATCTTCTCAATAACCTGATCTGTACTTTCCCAGTCAAATCCCACTTTTGCGGCTCGTGCCGTTATGTCCTGGGCCCTCGACAGGGCCGGCAGGGAACGGGATATACCATCAAAAAGCGGACTTGTATGCTTGTCCTTATGTTCCTGAGTCGCCTTGATCTTCTCCCAGTTG